>JAQVEB010000052.1 GCA_028698105.1 Petrimonas sp.
CGAAAACTATTTCCAAAGCGGTAACGTAGCGCCGGAACACGAAGCATACAGGCCTCTTTTCGCCGCTTTTGGAGAAGAACGAGCGGTAAAAGCGCCCGAAACAATTCTGCCTGTAGTGCAAAAACAACCCGCGCGTTTGTTACCACGAAAAATACAACTTGTGGTTGCGGGTGCAGCGGCAATTGCGTTGGTGCTGCTCCTTCTTGTGCCTGTCGGCACACGCGCAGAAGCGCCTTGTACGGTTATCATTAACGGAAAAAAGGTTTCCAACCATGAATCGGCATGCGACTATGCGAAAAAAATGTTCGCAGAAGCCGATCAGTTGATTCGGGAAAGCTATCAACCTGTTCAATCGGCAGCAGAGTTAGAAAAAAACTTAGACGCTGACGCGTATTTTAAAGCGGCAAACAAAACTATAACAAACATAAAATCAAAAAATTAATCACTATTAAAACCAAATGAATATGAAAAAAATAATTTCTGCCATACTCATGGTTTTTGCCTTTGCGGCAACCATATCGGCTCAGCAAATCGAAAAAATCTTCGATAAATATCAGGAAGACGAACGTTTTCAGTACGTTTATAAAAAAGGCTCCAACTCAACATCCTTCAATAATCTGAATTTCGGCGATGTTTTTGATGGTGAAAGAACCGGAAAAATGATCAATAAAAAGATGCTGATCCTGAACACCAAAGAAGTTAATTTTGAGAAAAGCTTCACAAACGAAGTAGATAACGCCCTGAAAAGCGACAAGTATGAGAACATATCATACGTGCGAAACGGCAAAAACAGGGTTTCGGAATATTATCGCGAAACTTCGAGAGGAATTGACAAAGTGCAGTTCATTGATAATGGGTCGAATAACATCTTGCTTGTTTGGCGCTCTTACGAAAAACAGAAATAAAAAACACTACACTACTTTTAAATACAAATAATTTCGCGGGAGGGCGGCGTGATGTCGTGCTCCCGTTTTCTTAAGCAAACGATAATTTGATTCGTAATGTAGCAGTTACTTTTAAAGTAACCGCTACTTATTTGATCCATATTTTATACCTTTGCGCCATGAACGAGCAAAAACCTTACCGTGATTTTTCGGAATTCCTCTCGCAGAAATTTCCCTACAAAGTGCAGAAAATATCCATCAACGCCGGATTTACCTGTCCCAACCGCGACGGCGCCAAAGGCCGCGGCGGATGCACGTATTGCAACAACCAAAGTTTCAGTCCCGGATACGGAAAGCCTACAAAAACGATTTCGGAACAGTTGGCAGACGGAGTAGATTTCTTTTCGCACAAATATCCCGAAATGAAATACCTGGCCTATTTCCAATCGTACACCAACACATACGACAGCGTGGAAAAACTGATCGCGATGTATCAGGAAGCGCTCGTCTACCCCAACGTCGTGGGCCTGGTGATCAGCACCCGCCCCGATTGCATGCCCGATGAACTGCTCGATTTTTTTGAGCAATGCTCAAAAAAGCACTTCGTGCTTATCGAATACGGCGTGGAAAGCACGCTCAACAAAACGCTGGAGCGCGTGAACCGGCAGCACACCTGGGAGGAATCGCGGGAAGCTATCGAAAAGACCGCTGCGCGCGGCATTCCGGTGGGCGCTCACATGATCCTTGGGTTGCCGGGCGAGACCGAAGAAGAGATATTGCATCATGCGGTCGCGTTATCCGCATTGCCGCTCACAACCGTAAAGCTGCATCAACTGCAAATTATTAAAGGTACGGCAATAGCAAAGGAGTTTAAGTTGTTACCCGAATCGTTTTACATGTTTTCGCTCGATGAGTACGTTGATCTGTGTGTTGATTTCGCCGAACGGTTGAATCCCGATTTTTACATCGAGCGGTTTGCTTCGCAATCGCCCAAGGAACTGCTTATCGCACCCGATTGGGGATTGAAAAACTATGAACTCACGGAAAAGGTTATCAAACGGTTTAAAGAACGCGGCACGTGGCAGGGGCGCCTCTGGCAGAGAAAATAAAAAAGAGCGGCCCGAAATAAGCCACTCTTTTTGGAGTCTGTATGAATAAATCAATTGGTGCCAACAGACATGTTGTATGTTTGCGATGTGATCGTAGGTTGAGTTTGTCCTTCCTGATAATACCGGAAACGTATCGGAATATTCTTGATCGTAGTTCCCGAAGGATTTCCCAGCGCCATGCGAAGTGCGCTCATGTTCGCGGCAATCAGCCCGTTCTCCGTCTTTTCAGTCGTACCGGTTGCGGTTCCCGATTTTACCAGACGAACATCCACAAGCACTTCATCGGGATTGGATGTCCCGACAGTTGTCGAAGACTTGTAGAATCTCAGCGTAGCTGTTTCCCCCTCTTTTTTCTTCCACTGATAGGCAAACGCCCAGTGATCACCGAAATAAGCCGAAGGATCGAAATAAGGAGGCATAGACAGCATAAGTGGTGCGGTTAACCCATCGGGCGCATCCTGCATCGAAAGGTTGGTAGAAGGTACCAATTCCGGTTCGGCCGTTACCACCACATTAAACACGTTGTAACCTTCGCTCGTGCTTAACATTCCGTTTGCAGTGCTCCAGGAATAGGAAATAAGATAACACTGTCCGGGTTGCAATGCTTTAATTTCACTGGAAGTAATAAATCCGCCTTCGTTTCGGGCGTAAATCAATCCTGCATTGTCGGAAGTAACGTAAGAGAATTGCCTGTCGCCGCTGTAATTCTGTTCTCCTGCTTCCATGCACGAGTTCATCAAAAATCCGAGGCTTGTGATGCTGAATAATAATAGAATCTTTTTCATTTGCTTGTTGTTATTTGTTAGTTAAAAATCAATTTTCAGTCCCACATTCAAATCCAACACAATTTTTTTATCGGAGTAGAATGTTTTATAGTCGTTTTTTGCGTCGAAATAATAGGCTCCGCCTATTTTTCCGTATATTTTCAATTTGTCGTACAACGGATACGAAGCTCCCAGGCCGGCATTTACAGACAACTGCGGGTTCATTTGCCGTATTTTTCGGGAAACCAGATTTTCCTTGCTGCTGTTTAATTCCTGTTGAACTGTTTTATCCACGTATTCGTATTTGCCATACACATCCTTCTCGATCATACCGCCCAGCGATACGTACATATCCATTTTTTTGAGCGACAACACGTTGTAGTTCACGTTAAGCGGAATTCCCATATAATGAAACTGCTGCGTTTCCTTGCTTTTAAATTCGGTTGAAGTATTTAACGCTTTGGAATACAGGTAGGTGTAAACCAATCCCGTTTCCACGGAAATTTGATCGGTAATGGATTTCGATACGGTGAACCCGACCGAAACGGGCTGGGAATGGATCATTTCCGATATGTTGTCGGCGCCGGTTTCGTTCGGAACATTCTCTACGGCATTCAAAGCAGACATGGTGTACATCTGTCGGGAAGCGTCGTTGGGTTTCTCTTCGGTGACTTTTGCACTGCGTAGCGTCATGGGGCTGTTGACCATGCGTTGCGAAGAATTTAGTCCGCCCCGCGCATTAAACGCCAGCGTAAGCGGACGATCGTTATCTCCGCTCCTCCCCAAATTGAGGTAAGATTCGTTCCCATTAGCCTGATCAACAAATTCACGGATCAATCGTTCCCGTTCCTCATCGGTAATCTCCGGAAAATAATCATCGGTTGGGTTATTTTTGATGATATTTTCATCAATTGACAATTTTTCTTCCGCATTTACCAATTTATCAGGCTCCGCTTGCTTTTTTCCTTCCGTTTTGTTTGATGCCGATGCTACAAGAACAGGTTGCTTAGCCAGCTCATGTTTTGGTTGAACAGGTTCAACAATTTTTGAAACAAGTCGTTCTGCTTTTTTTAGAATGGATGGAGCGGTTGACGATGTCTCTTCTTTTTCAATCTGCGATTGAACGGGATTCGTCTTTTGCTGCGGAACGGTTTCGGTGAACACGGGCGTGTCGGTGGAACCGGGATGATTCACAAACAAAAGTCCACCGATGATGAGCGCGGCAACCGCAGCCGCAGCCGACGCAATCCATCGGCGACGTACGACGCGAAGCCGTGAGGCTGCGGCCAACGATTCTTCCACGCGCTGCCAGCCGTCTGGCGGAACCGGCGCTTCAAAATCGTTGAGTTTTGCACGAAACAACTCTTTTATATTATCGTTCTCTCTCATTTTTTGTAATAATTACTGCTTTTTAGAATGGCGTTAAGTCTTTTTTGTAACAGCGCTTTCGCGCGAAAAAATTGCGATCGGGAGGCGGCTTCGTTTATACCGAGCGACTCTGCGATCTCTCTGTGCGACATATCTTCGAATACAAACAAGTTGAATATTGTTCTGTAACCTTGTGGGAGTTCTTTTATCAGGTTAAGGAGCTCTTGTTGCGTGATATCGCCGATGTAGTAATCACTGCCGGAATCGGCGGAAACATCCGATTCAAGCTGCTCAATATCGGTTATCATCCAACTTTTCTTCTTCTCCAGACGATAATTCTCAATTGCCAGATTCACAAAAATACGTCTTAGCCAGCCTTCAAAAGAACCCTTGCCCGTAAACGAGCCGATATGCGTAAAGACTTGGACGAATCCGTCGTGTAAAAGGTCCCGGGCCGTTTCTTCGTTTTTACAATAACGAAGACAAACACCCATCATTTTTGAAGCATACATTTCATACAGCTTCTTTTGGGCGTTACGGTCCTTTTTCTTACACGCTTTTATCAGTTGCGAATCATCCATCCTTTATCGCATTCATATATATAGATGAAAAAAACCGGAAAACGCTGCACGCGTTTCCCACTTTTTTTACAAAATTATTATTTTTTATCATAACAGCACGTTTGTTTTGCCGGATAAATTCTGCGCGGACTTTCACTTAAACAACTAAAATACTGTTTAATAGATCCTTACAGTCTCACATAAAGAAAATGAAATGTACCGCATTAAAAATTGGCTGATTGTGCTTTTTTTCCTAATTTTGCTCCAAGTTAATTAACCCTTATCAAAAAGAACGCTGTATGAAAGATTTTGCCAAAATAGTACTGGGCTCAGCCCTTGGCTTCGTTATCGCAAGTATTATTTTCTCGGTTATATCCATGTTTCTTTTTTTTGTTACTGCCGGATCGCTGCTCGGCTCGTTTAAATCAATGGGAGAGGAACAATTTGTATTGGAAAACAACAGCGTGCTGAATTTACGGTTGAGCGGAAACATACAGGAAAGAGCTCCGCAGGAAGACCCGTTCAGTTCCTTCCTGCCACAATCGGGAAGCACCGCGATGGGGCTCGACGAAATAACCTCCGCAATTCGCAAGGCTAAAAAAAACGATAAAATAAAGGGCATCTATCTCGATTCCCGCATATTTAACGCATCGCTTGCAACGCTCGAAGAAATTCGCCAGGAATTGCAATCATTTAAAGAAACCGGTAAGTTTATTGTGGCTTACGCCGATAATTACCTTCAACCAGGTTATTATCTGGCTTCGGTTGCCGACAAAATAGCTATCAATCCGCAAGGTTCGCTCGATGTTCACGGATTGGCTTCGGTTCCCGTATTTTTTAAAGACGCGTTGCAAAAACTCGGCGTTGAAGTGCAGGTTTTTAAAGTGGGCACTTACAAATCGGCAGTAGAACCGTTTACCATGACCGAAATGAGCGAAGCCAGCCGCGCACAAACCACATCGTACCTCAACGATATGTGGAGTTTTGTAGGCAAAGACATCGCAGACTCAAGACACCTATCGCTAAGCGATATTGACTCCATTGCCGATCAGGCACCCATCATGCAGGATGCCGATTTTTTGGTGAAAACGGGGTTAGTGGATACCGTTTTGTATGAATCCGAAATGAAAAACTACCTGCGATCGCTGCTCAGCCTGGAAGAGGACGATAACATTCCTTCGGCAACGGTAACGGACATGAAATCAGTAAAACAACTGTCACTAAAAAAATCAACCAACCAAATCGCGTTGCTTTATGCCGTGGGAAACATCGTTTCCGGCAGCGGAGCTTCCGACATACAAGACCGGTTCATGGTGGATCAGATTGAGAAATTACGCAAAGACGATAACATTAAAGCCGTGATATTCCGCGTGAATTCGGGAGGAGGAAGCGCCTATGCTTCCGAACAAATATGGAAAGCCATTACCGATCTCAAAGAAACAAAACCCGTGGTTGTTTCCATGGGCGATTATGCAGCTTCGGGCGGTTATTACATTTCATGCAACGCCGATAAAATTGTTGCGCAGCCGACTACCCTGACCGGCTCGATTGGGATTTTCGGCCTTTTCCCGAATTTCAAGGGCACGACGGACAAGCTCGGGTTGGATTTTGACGTAGTGAAAACAAACAAATATTCCGATTTCGGAAACGCTATGCGCCCAATGAACGACGACGAAAAAGCGTTGCTCCAATCCTATATAAATCGCGGTTACGATATGTTTCTTTCGCGTTGTGCCGAAGGCAGGAACATTCCCAAGGACAGCCTTGAGAAATATGCCGAAGGCCGCGTTTGGACAGGGAACCAGGCGCTGAAAATAGGGTTGGTTGACAAACTCGGCGGCATTGAAGAAGCCATAAAAACCGCCGCCGAATTGGCGGAGTTGGGAACCGATTACGTGGTGTATGAATATCCGAGAAAACGTTCCTTTATCGAAGAGATTTTTGATCAAAAGAAAGAAGACCTTGCCGCGAAAACATTGAAAGAATATCTGGGTGATAGTTACAATCTTTTTATGATGGTGAAAAACATCAAAAACGAAGATTTTATTCAAGCGCGTTTGCCTTACGAGCCAAATATAAAATAAACCGTTAAATGGATCATCCTCCCACCGATTTACGCCGCTCGCTGCTGCCACTTTCGTGGTTGTACGGGTTTGGTGTGAAGTTGCGAAACAAATTATACGATTCACGCATTCTCAAACAAAAAAAGTACGATATTCCCATTATCTGCGTTGGCAATCTCACGGTTGGAGGAACAGGGAAAACGCCCCACGTAGAGTATCTAGTAGAATTACTCTCCAGCCGCTATAACGTGGCGGTACTAAGCCGGGGATATAAACGCAAAAGCAATGGATTCGTTGAAGTTCGGACGGACTCAACCGTAGCGGAAGTTGGAGACGAACCGTTGCAGATAAAACAAAAATTTCCGCAAATACTGGTCGTGGTTGATAAAAACCGGAACAACGCCATCGAAAAGATGCTGCAATTACCCGACGAGAGAAAACCCGACGTTATTCTCCTGGACGACGGCTTTCAGCATCGTTCCGTAGCGCCTTCACTATCCATTCTCCTTGTTGATAGTAACCGTCCGGTTTACGAAGACAAACTTCTTCCCGCAGGGAATCTGCGCGAACCGCTGTCGGAGAAAAACCGCGCAGCCATTGTTGTGGTTACCAAATGCAGCCCCACCATGCAACCCATTGATTTCCGCATATACAGCAACGAGATGGATTTATACCCTTACCAGTCGCTCTATTTCACATCGTTCGATTACGGGAACCTGAAACCGGTTTTCCCCGAAAGCGGTTTGGAGGAAATCGGGTTGAACGATTTGCGGAAAAAACACGTGATGCTGGTTACCGGCATTGCATCGCCGCAACCGTTGGTTGAAAAGTTGGAGAAACAAACCTATAACCTGTATCCCCTCTTTTTCCCCGATCATCACGATTTCGACGAAAAAGACATCGAAACCATTCAAAAGCAACTGGCAGCCATAGAAGATGACGACAAAATCATTGTTACCACAGAAAAAGATGCCGTGCGCCTCCGGGCATACGCAAAGCTGGATCAGGAACTCAAATCATTGCTGTATTACGTTCCGATTCAGGTAAAATTTATGGAAAAATCGAAAAAAGAATCATTTAATAAAAAAATAAACCATCATGTTAGAAACTATAAAACAAACCAGCGATTATCTAAAAAGTAAAATCGGTGAAATACCGAATACCGCCATTATTTTAGGAACCGGCCTCGGCGAGCTTGTCCACGAAATTGACGACAAAAAAGAAATTTCGTACACCGAAATTCCCAATTTCCCCGTTTCCACCGTGGAAGGACACAGCGGGAAACTCATCATCGGCACGCTAGGCGGGAAAAAAGTGCTTGCCATGCAAGGACGTTTCCATTATTACGAAGGATATGATATGAAGCAGGTAACTTTCCCCATTCGGGTTTTCCAGGCACTCGGCATTGAATATCTCTTTGTATCGAACGCGGCCGGCGGCATGAACCCCAGCTTCGATATCGGCGACATCATGCTCATCGAAGACCACATCAACATGTTTCCCGAACATCCGTTACACGGCAAAAATTTCAACGAACTCGGCACCCGCTTTCCCGATATGAGCGAAGCTTACGACAAGAACTTGCGCCTGAAGGCAATGGAAATCGCCAGGGAAAAAAACATTAAATTGCAACACGGCGTGTACGTGGGCGTGCAGGGGCCAACGTTCGAAACACCGGCGGAGTATAATTTCTTTCGCGTTATCGGTGGCGATGCCGTGGGCATGTCCACCGTTCCCGAAGTGATCGTTGCCAATCATGCGAAAATGAAGGTGTTGGCGTTTTCTATCATCACCGATTTAGGCGTGATCGGGAAAATCGTGGAAGTTTCACACGAAGACGTGCAGGAAGCCGCTAAAATTGCGCAACCCAAAATGGCGGAAATTATGCGCACCATTATTCAACGAATTTAAAAGATTACCACTGAGGCGCGAAGAACACTCAGAAACACTAAGTTTACTTTGTGTCTCTGAGTGCCCTCCGTGTCTTCGTGGTAAAAAACAATACATGCAACGAACAGAAATAGCAACGCTCGGCGAATTCGGGTTAATTGACCATCTTGCAAAAGAGATAAAACTCACGCAACCCTCATCGCTGAAAGGCGTGGGCGACGATGCCGCCGTAATTGATAACGCGGGCAAGCGTACGCTGGTAACTACCGACTTGTTGTTGGAGGGCATTCATTTTGATCTTACATACGTTCCGTTGAAACATTTGGGCTACAAAGCGGCTATCGTAAATTTTTCCGATATTTACGCGATGAACGGCAGGCCGCAACAAATAACGGTTTCGCTGGGTATATCAAAAAGATTTTCGGTGGAGGATTTGGAACTGTTTTATGAAGGATTAATGCTCGCCTGCGAAATTTACGGCGTGGATATCGTGGGAGGCGACACCACCTCATCGCTCACGGGATTTACCATCAGCATTACCTGTATCGGCTATGCCGATGAGAAGGATATCGTGTACCGGGATGGTGCAAAGAATACCGATTTGATTTGTGTGTCGGGCGATTTGGGCGCGGCATACATGGGCTTGCAACTGCTGGAACGCGAGAAATCGGTTTTTGGCGGCAGCAACAGTCCTCAGCCCGATTTTGCGGGAAAAGAATATCTTTTGGAACGTCAACTCAAGCCGGAGGCGCGAAAAGACATTCCGGCATTGCTTGCCGAAAACGGAATAAAACCCACGGCAATGATTGACGTTTCCGACGGAGTTTCGTCCGATATTATGCACATCTGCAAACAAAGCGATGTGGGATGCGTAATTTACGAAGAAAGACTTCCCGTAGATTACCAAACGGCCATGATGGCCGAAACGTTCAGCATGAATGTAACGACCGTAGCGCTTAACGGAGGCGAAGACTACGAACTTCTTTTCACCGTTCCTCTGGCCGATCACGAACGGGTTTCATCCTTGCCGGGCATACACGTCATCGGACACATAACAAAAAAAGAAAACGGCTGCAACCTGATCACCCGCGACGGAACGGAAATGGAGCTGAAAGCCCAGGGCTGGAACCATCTTCGGGAATGAAATGGCGGCTAAAAAATCTGCGAAATATTTTTTGTTACATTTTTTACACCTAAAGTTTTTTATTTTTAAAAAAACACCTATCTTTGCAGTCGCAAAAATAAAAACGTTGGTGCCATAGCTCAGTCGGTAGAGCAAAGGACTGAAAATCCTTGTGTCGCCGGTTCGATTCCTGGTGGCACGACTTGCGAAAACCACTAAAACGCTGTAATTGGATAGATTACAGCGTTTTTTATTTGATGTGCCCCAATCGGCGGTTTGCGTGAAAAAATCACTATAAATAGTGATTGTTTTTTTTTTCACGGATTAGTTACTTTGTAACTTAAAGAAAAGTAACACCCATCGAGAAAAAATTCGCATGACTCACAACTACTGCCAAAAGAAGGGATGGACAAAATTCCTTATCCTGATCTTACTGACCTCTACGGCCTTAAGGGCTGAAGCTCAACTCAAAAACGATTCTTTAACACACGTAAATCTGGATACACTTGTTGTTTCGGGTATAAAGCTCAGCAACAAGCAATGGATGCTGCCTATATCGTCTACCACCGTGTCGGGCGATGTGTTGCAGAATAAACAGCTAACCGAAATGAAAGATTTCATCGGTTACATTCCCAATTTCATTATGCTGGATCGCGATTCCAAACGCACATCATCGGTTTTTGTGCGCGGAATCGGAACTCTGGTTAATACGCCGGGTGTGGCGATGTATGTTGACGGCATCCCGCACTTCGAAAAATCGTCGTTCGATATCAATCTGACCGATGTAGAAAGCATCGAATTCCTTCGCGGGCCGCAAGGTACGCTCTACGGCAGGAATGCGATGGGTGGAATTATTCTGGTTAACACCAAATCACCGTTCGTTCATCAGGGAACGCGCCTGAACCTGCGCTTAGGCAGTTATACCGATTTGTACGCCTCCGTTTCGCATTTGGGAAAAGTAAACGATGGATTTGCCTACGGCATTTCGGCGGATATTGCTCATTTTGGCGGATACATCCCTAATGTTTATTCCGGCACAAAAGCCGATAAAATGGACTATTCGGCCTCGGTGAACAGCCGACTGGAATGGCGCCCTGCCAATAATTTAAGTTTCAGGCTGGTGAATAGTTTCGAGAAAGTGAAACAAGGCGCGTTCACGTATGGAGACCTGAATGAAGAGGGATACGTGGATTCGGTGAGCACCAATCACAAAAGCTTTTACGACCGGAAAATTTACGACGGCGGCCTGCAGATAGATTATCGAAATCCGCATTTCTGGCTGCGTTCGCAAACATCGGCGCAGGTGCTTAACGATGTTTATGACGTGGATCAGGATGCTTCGCCAAAAGATTTGTATTACGCCGTTCAGTCGGAAGATCAGTTTTTGCTCTCGCAAGAGATTAATCTGCGGGGTCTGAACACGGGATTTTACAACTGGCACGTGGGCGTTTTCGCGTTCAATCACAACATCGGTCGAAATACCGATGTGTACATGAACATGATGAAACCGCCCTACAAATTAGAGAAAACTTACGACGATTTTTCGCGCGGCTTTGACGTTTACCACCAATCCGACGTTTATTTTACGCCCAATTTGAAGCTGGAAGCCGGAATCCGGTACGATTTTGAACGCGCTAATTCGGTGTATGTGGAAAATAAAATCGTTGACGGAAACGCGGAGCTTCGCAATGAGTACGACTCGCCGCTCACGTTCTCGGAGTGGTCGCCGAAAGTTTCGCTGCAATATTTTTTCGCCAAAAATGCGCAAGTTTACGCTACCGTAGCCAAGGGCTATAAAACCGGCGGTTTTAACACCGTTTTTAAGACCGAAGACCAACGCACCTTCAAACCCGAAACCAGTTGGAATTACGAGGCCGGCGCCAAGGCTTCGTTTCTTGAAAACAGGCTAAACACACAATTTGCGTTGTTTTACATTGATATAACCGATCAGCAGATCAAACAATTGCTCGAATTGCTGGGAATTCAGATTTTCAATGCCGGAAACTCCGTGAGCAAAGGTGTGGAGTTTTCGTTACAGGCCATACCTTCGAGGCAGTTCAACTTCAATCTTGCCTACGGCTACACGCACGCCACATTCACCAATTACGTCTATAGCCCCGATGTGGACTACTCCGGAAAATTTGTGCCGTTTGTTCCTCAACACACCCTGAGCGCGGGAGCGCAATTTATTCTTCCCGCCAAATCGGCCATCTCCGACGAAATAAGATTCAACGCCAATTACCGCGGCATGGGCAAGATTTACTGGAACGAAGACAACGAAAAAGCGCAGGATTTCTATGGTTTGCTGGATGGAAACATCGCTGTTCAAAAAAAGAATGTTACTTTTGCACTCTGGGCAAAAAATATCACCAATACCAAGTATTTGGGATATTATTTCACCATGTCGAAACGGCAGTTGGGAAAACCCGGAAGACCGTTTACAGCGGGCGTGAGCCTCTCGTTATCATTTTAAACTGAATGAAATCGTTCAAATCGTACAACCTCTTTACATTTTTCTCGCTTTACATCGCGCAATCCATCCCGATGAGCTTTTTCGCGACAGCGCTCCCCGTACTCATGCGCCAGGGAGAATATTCGCTCACGGCAATCGCGCTGCTGAAACTGATCAAACTCCCGTGGATCGTGAAATTTCTGTGGTCGCCGCTCGTGGACAGCAAAACCGAAACGGTTAAAGACTACAAACGATGGATCTTCGGCGCCGAGATTGTGTACGCTGCAATCATCTTTGTTGTAGCTACCCTGCACATCGAGACCGACTTTACACTTGTTATCATCCTCATTATCCTGGCGTTTATCTCATCTGCTACGCAGGACATCGCAACCGACGCCATGGCGGCGCGCTCTTTCGAACGGAAAGACAGCAGCCTGCTCAACAGCATACAATCCATGGGCACCTTCACCGGCAGTATGGTGGGCGGAGGTTTCTTGCTGATGCTTTTCAAAGAAATCGGATGGGGAAGTTTGTTGCCGTGGGTGGCGATCTTCGTACTCATTGCACTGATCCCGTTGTGGAAAAACCGTTTTCTGAAACTTCGCGAACGCCACAACAAACAAAAGGCGAAGCCTAAAGATATGCTGCTGTTTTTCGCACAAAAAAACATTTGGCGGCATGTGGTTTTTCTTGTGCTTTTTTATGCGGGACTTATTGGGATACTTTCGTCGTTGAGCCCATTTTTGGTTGATCTGGGATACGGGATGAAGGAAATCGGCGCCATGGTAGGCATTTTTGGTGTTTCCACAGGAATCATGAGTGCGTTCCTCACAGGAATTTTTATCCGCAAAATAGGTAAGCCCGCTGCGCGAAAAATTGTTTCGGCGCTCGTGTTGCTGCCGGCAAGCTATTTTCTGTGGCTTCAACTGAGCGGTAGCACAAACCACTTGTTTATTTTGCTGGGCATCGGGTTGCTTTGGGGAATTTACGGAATGACGTCAACCGTTATTAACACCTCGGCGATGGATATCGTACGCGATGGCCGCGAAGGCACCGATTTCACGCTGCAAATCGTTCTTACCCATCTGAGCGCGATGGTTATTGCCATCGGCTGTGCCCGTTTGGGCGATGTATTGGGTTATGCAGTTCTGTTCTCGGTTGAGTTGGCAATTGCGGTTATTTCGTTTATTTTTGTAATCGGTTTCAAACCGTTCAAGGTAAAAAATGATGACGTATTGCTGGATGAGTGATCTTATTGCGAAATACAATGTTCCTGTTCCCCGGTACACGAGTTATCCGCCGGCCAATTTCTTTCACGAAGGTTTTTCGGAGAACGATCTGATACAGGCCATTGAACTTTCAAATGAGCAGCAGCCTCAACATCTTTCGTTTTACATCCACATTCCG
>JAQVEB010000341.1 GCA_028698105.1 Petrimonas sp.
GCCGTTTTCAATGTTTGATATACATTATTTTGGTCCACCCCATACAACACTAATTTTTCTCTATCGGGCATGATGATGTATTGTTGTTCAAAAGGAATATTTTCTGTTGGTTCTCCGGTAATTTCCTGCAATTTGGCTCCGATCGTCCGGATTGAAGTCGGATCGGGGGTCAATTCCTTGTTTTGAAGATAGAGTTCTGCAATCACCTCTGCTTCCCCTGTATCGAATATTTTCTCGAACACGTTTTCGGGAGGAGAAAAGGTAATCACTGCATCGGGATAATGTTGATTTATCCAATGGGAAAGTTGCTTTTCAAGCGGATCGATTTGGGAAGACTTTTCTGTCTTGAAATACAATTGCGCTTCCGTAATGGTCAGTTCGTTATCTTTTTCCAGCAGATATTGTCTTTGTCCTACATAACATGCATTTTCCGAGGCCTGATTTTTCACGGACTGCAACATTTCCGAAATGCGACGGGCATTTTCGTCCACGTGGATGTTTTCGTTCCATTCTACCATTGCAATGGTTTCCACGTAATCCAAATGAGGCATCGAAGATTTGGGCATTACGGTAAAAAGCAACACGCACAGCGGAATAGAAACAATCAGCAACAGATAAAATAACGTTTTATTTCTGAAAACATACGCAAGTCCCTTGTCATAAAGCGGAAAAATGACGCCATCTATTTTTTGTTGAGTCTTTGCGAAAAAACCGCTGATGTTCTTTTTCGTGAACGTTTTTCCGTAAGCCACTTTATACAAAACAGGGAGCAAAATGATACCCGTTACATAGGAAATAAGCATTCCGACGGTTACCGCAAAAGCTTCGGCCGCAAAAATAGCACCGGCAATGCCGCTCATAAATACCAGCGGTAGAAAGACGGCTACGGTTGTCAAGGTGGAACTCAAAATGGGTAAAATAACTTCTGTAGTGCCTTTTTCGCAAGCATCATCCAACGCATATCCCTGTTTTCGGTATTGCGTAATGATATCGGTAACCACAATGGAGCTGTCGATCATATTTCCCAATGCAAGGATTAATCCCGAAAGGGTAATGATATTCATGGACTGACCGAAAATAAAAAAGAAAATGAAGGTGGTTATGAGTGCTGTGGTCATGCTGATGCCGATGATAAACGGCGATCGGGCATCTCCTAAAAACAAGATGGCAACCATAAAAACCAGCAAAAACCCCAGCAGGAGATTTTGTTGCAGATTGGAGATGGTATAATCCAGCAATTCGGTTTGATTGCGATTAACCGTATATTCAATATCGGGATAGCTTTTTTCGAGATCTTTCAGGGTGGCATCCAACGATTTTCTCAGGTTCTTTATAGTCTCATCCGCTTGCTTGATGATTCCGATGGTAACAGCCCGTTTTCCGTTGACCATGGACATTCCCGTTTCCGATTGACGCACCACATCTATCTTTGCCAGGTCTTTGAGTTGAAAAATACGTCCATCCTTTTCCAGATAGATATTGCGTACATCTTCCGGTGTGCGCAACAGCGATGAGAATTTAATGTTGTATTCGTAATAACCGTCACGCACGGTCATGCTTCCGGGTTCTATATTATTGGCCGAAAGTACGTTTTCGATATCGTTTAAAGTGATGGAAGCCGATTCCATTTTATTGAAATCGGGAACAAGTTGAAGGTGTTTGTACATGAGTCCCGTCATGTCGGCCATCGCCACTTCGGGCAACTGTTCGATGCGACGTTTTACCACATTATCGGCAAATTCCGATAACGCAAGAAATTTTTGTTCATCGGTTTGTTCATAAGGTACATCGTCTTTCAAACTGAGGTTAAGGTAAAATACAGGTAAATCGGTTGCACTGGCTTTGATGACTCTCGGACGTCGGAAATCGCGCGGAAGACTGTTCATCGCGGCGTCGATTTTTTCATTGACCTCGATAAAAGCCAGATCGGTATTGGTTCCGTAATCAAATTTCAGGCGGATAATGGCGTAACCGTCACGCGTTTCACTTTTGATATCCCGCAATTTCCCAACCTGCATAAGTTGTCGTCGAATGGGTTTAACGGCCGTATTTTCCAATTCCCTGGCCGATGTGTTTTCTCCGGTTACCTGAACCGTGATTTCCGGAATGGCTATATCCGGCAATAAGGAGACCGGCAAAGTAAAGTAGGTAATGATCCCCAATATGACACATGCCAGAAAAAGCATCAGAATGGATACGGGACGTTGTAGAACAGCTTTTATCATGATTAATCTTCGATAACGATTACGGGAGATTCATGCGCCAGATTGACATTTCCGCTGATAATAACCTGATCGCCTTCTTTCAACGTTTCGCTTGTGATGGTGTATTCGGTAGCATTTTCCAATCCGGTTTGCACGTAATTCCATATCGCCTTGCCGTCTTTCACGGTAAACACCACCTGTTTTCCCGTCCGCAACACCACCGCAGTTTTAGGTACCACCCATTGTTTCCCGACCGGTCTGAAAATACTTACTTTCACATTCATTCCCTCAAACAGTTGGGGGTGGTAATCGAGCGATGCTTTCACCTGCACCATCCCGTTTTCATCGACCATCGGATTTATCTCGTTGATATGGCCGTTCACGGTTATGTCGGGCATGGAAAAGGGAGTCGTTTTTATTTTGTTTCCCACCTTAATATATTGCAGTTCGTTTTCCAATATGGGAAAAGTAACTTCCATGTTGCGGGTATCGATGATGTTGCAAAATACTTCGGATGGTGAAGAAAGCATGTTTGTTTTGGCGAACAGGTTGGCCACAACACCGTCTATGGGTGCAATAAGGGTAGCCTGTTTCAAGTCATACACGGCCATATCGTATTGGGTTTGAGCTGTATTGTAGCCGCTTTTTATTTTAGCCAGTTCATCCACCTCTTTCGGTACGGCCGCCAGATTATCCAGTAAATACCCCTGGCCGATCAGGATATCCTGATATTCCAGTTTACTGCGATCCAGTGCATCTTTTGCCTGATTAACCCGATTGGCAAGCGCATACGTATCGAGTGCGGCAATACGCTGTCCGCCGGTTACGCGATCACCGTTTTTCACGAAGATCTGTGAAATGACTTCCGAAGTTTGGAATTTCAATTCGGCAAGAGATTTGGCCGTTATTTTTCCGTTGCTGACCA
>JAQVEB010000342.1 GCA_028698105.1 Petrimonas sp.
TTCGTTGAAGTTGTGCGGCAGTATCTTCGACGATAAGCCCACGGCGATGCCTTCTGCTCCTTGCGCCAGCAATAACGGGAACTTCACCGGCAAGGTTACCGGCTCTTTGTTACGTCCGTCGTAAGAGGGCTTCCACTCCGTGGTTTTGGGGTTGAAAAGCACCTCAAGTGCGAATTTAGATAAACGTGCTTCGATGTATCGGGGCGCGGCAGCGCCATCGCCCGTAAGTACGTTGCCCCAGTTGCCCTGACAATCAACCAGTAAGTCTTTCTGCCCCAGTTGTACCAGTGCATCGCCGATGGAAGCATCGCCGTGCGGGTGGTATTGCATGGTAGTTCCGATGATGTTGGCCACTTTGTTGTAACGCCCGTCGTCCATGCGCTTCATGGCGTGCATGATACGGCGTTGCACGGGTTTGAGCCCGTCGGCAATATGCGGAACGGCACGTTCCAGAATTACGTACGAGGCATAGTCCAGAAACCAGTTCTGGTACATCTTGGGGAGACTCATGGGCGAGTCTTCGCTTAATCGTTGTGGAGCGTTGGAATGTGCAGACGGATCGAGGTCTTCTTCTCCGTTTATTTCTTTTTCTCTTAAATCGTCGTCAAAAATTTCGTCAGAAGGCATACAGGTACGAACTAACTTTGTTACTTATTTTCCATAAAGGGTTAAAAAAACGTTCAAAGGTACTAATTTTCGGGTTGATTTGCAACACGGCGAAAAAAGTATTCTTTTTACTTATGAACACATTTCGGGTTTAATTTTCAAAAAAAACGGGTAAATTTAAACATGTTAGCTCGTAAAACTGTTAATAATGAAGAAGTTTTTCGGATAAGACAATCCCCGATGAATTTCCAGATCAACTTATCTTTTAACAATATTAAATAACAGCAAATGGAAATGAATAAGAAAAGAACAACGGCAGTGGCGAAATATTCGTTTGTCGTAATCATTATGGCAACGCTTATACAAGCTTGCGGTACGGTTCCGCTAACGGGAAGGAAACAGCTTCAACTGGTTTCCGATCAGGAAGTATTAGCGTTGAGTTTGCAACAATATCAGGATTTTATACGTTCAGCACCTGTTGAAACGGGTACGAAAGATGCCGCAATGGTTAAACGTGTAGGGGCAAACATCGCCTCGGCAGTTGAAACGTTCCTTAAGAGCAACGGATATGAATCGGAATTACAGAAGTATGCATGGGAATTTAATTTGGTAAAAGACGAAAGTGTGAACGCTTTTGCCATGCCCGGCGGTAAAGTGGTTGCTTTCACGGGATTGTTGCCGGTTACTCGCGACGAAAACGGTTTGGCTGTTGTTCTCGGACACGAGATCGCTCATGCAGTAGCCAAACATGCAAATGAACGCATAAGCCAGCAAATCGCGC
The DNA here is from genome assembly GCA_028698105.1 of Petrimonas sp. Classification (GTDB taxonomy): domain Bacteria; phylum Bacteroidota; class Bacteroidia; order Bacteroidales; family Dysgonomonadaceae; genus JAQVEB01. The sequence goes on from JAQVEB010000342.1 coordinate 1,388, forward strand.
TTCAATATGGCGGAGCCATAGCCGGAGGGCTTTTAGGCGGCTCCTCACAGGCCGTACAGCAAATTGCGGGCACTGTTTTCGGACTTGGCTCACAATTGGGCGTATTGTTGCCTTATGCACGTCGTCAGGAACTGGAAAGCGATGAACTGGGATTGATTTTTATGGCTTTGGCCGGTTATGATCCGAGAACAGCAATCGCGTTTTGGCAACGTATGGCCGAAAACTCTCAAAGCCAAGGCGTTCCCGAGTTTCTGAGCACACACCCTTCGGATGAAAACCGCATTGCCCGTCTGATGGAAATTATGCCTACGGCATTGAAGTATTACAACGGGAACGGCGTCCTTAACACCGACTGCAGTAACCCGATTGAATGTAAAACAAAAATTCCGGTTGAAACAACGAGCGCTAAAACGTCCGAAGACTGGAAGTTTTAAGCTTAAGCCAAGAAGCTAAGAAAAAAAACGATGCGCCAGCGTATCGTTTTTTTGTTTATCAAAAAAGTGGTTCTGTCAAATATAACCCTGATAAACGAATTGTTGAATGATATTTTCTGACAACCGAAAAATTGCAATCAGATGCAAAAATAAAAATATGTTGATAAGGATTAAACTACTTTTAAAAAAAACTGTTTAATTATAGAATGGAATAACTTTTCTGAAATAAAATAATTTTCAATACGAATTATATGTTCTCAGAAAGAATAAAACAAAAACTATGGAAAAAAACAAAAAGAAACGTACGTCTGTAATGAAGTATTCTTTTGTACTCATTGTTACAGCTTTATTGGTACAAGCATGCGGTAGCGTTCCGCTAACCGGAAGAAGGCAGTTGTTGTTGGTGTCGGATCAGGAAGTTCTCACACTTAGTTTGCAACAATATCAGGAGTTTATGCGAACAGCACCTATCGTGAAAGGAACCACCGATGCACAAATGGTTACCCGTGTAGGCACACGAGTGGCCAACGCCGTTGAAACCTTCCTCAAAAACAACGGTTATGAATCCGAATTACAAAATTTTGCCTGGGAATTTAACGAAGTAAAAAGCAACGATGTAAACGCTTTTTGCATGCCCGGCGGCAAAATTGTGGTTTACAGCGGATTATTACCCATAACGCAAGATGAAACAGGACTGGCTATCGTGATCGGACACGAAGTGGCGCACGCCGTGGCAAAACATGCCAACGAGCGTATCAGCCAACAAATTGCGTTGCAATATGGCGGAGCCATCGTAGGCGGATTATTGGGAAATTCAGCAGCTATGCAACAAATCGGCTCGGCAGTTTTCGGTTTGGGAGCGCAGTACGGAGTAATGCTTCCTTATGCTCGCAAGCAGGAATACGAAGCCGATGAACTTGGCCTCATTTTCATGGCTATGGCCGGTTACGATCCCAGAGCAGCCGTTCCCTTCTGGACAAGAATGGCGCAAAGCGCCGAAGGAAGCGCCCGCCCGCCCGAGTTCCTGAGCACGCACCCCACAGATGCTAACCGTATCGCTAAAATAGAGGGTATCATGCCCGAAGTTTTGAAATATTATCAGGGAACCGGCGTTCAGAATACGACCACCGCTCCCATCAAAACAAAAACCGATGTTCCGAAGCCGGTGACAAACGATGCCCTGACTTGTACCTTTTAGTGCGGTAACTTTAATTTAGTCAGATACTGCGTTATTTTAACAGTTGGCTTTGCCTGCATATTAATCTCTTTTCCTGTGAGATGATTTAGAATTCGGGCAACTGTCACT
>JAQVEB010000053.1 GCA_028698105.1 Petrimonas sp.
GACAGCAAAGCTTAAAACCGAAGGCATCACGGTTGCGCACGTGGTTTCCAGTTCAAAGTTCGCGAAAAAATGTGCCGACGTGGGCGTGGATGCGGTGGTAGCCGAAGGATTCGAGGCCGGAGGCCACAACGGGCGCGAAGAAACCACCACGCTGACGCTCGTTCCACAAGTACGGGAAGCCATTGATCTGCCGCTTATCGCAGCGGGCGGGATTGCCACGGGTGCTGCCATGGCTGCGGCTTTCGCGCTTGGCGCCGAAGGCGTGCAGGTGGGAACCCGATTCGCGCTCACGCGGGAGAGTTCGGCCAGCGATGCGTTTAAACAGAAGTGCATATCGCTCGCCGAAGGCGATACGATGCTTTCGTTGAAGAAAGTCAACCCGACACGTATGGTGAAAAACGACTTTTACCAATCCGTGCAGGAAATGGAAGATCGCGGCGCATCGGAAGAAGAACTTCGTGCGTTTTTAGGTCGCGGGCGCTCTAAACGAGGCATTTTTGAAGGCGATCTGGTGGAAGGCGAACTGGAGATCGGGCAAGTGGCATCGTTGATTCGTGAAATTGTTTCGGCGGAAGAGGTGGTGAATGAGATGGTGAGGGAGTATAATAAAGCGGTAATAAAGTTAGGGGAAATAAAATTCTAAGAAATTAACCCCTCCGCTTGTTCCTCGCTCGTCCCAGCCTCACCCCAACCCCTCTCCGTACAGGCTGTGTAAAAATGAAAATCTGATGTCTTTTTGTCACTCTGAACGCAGCTTTGCGGAGTAAAGAGTCTATCATTTATGACAAACAGAGATTCCTCCTATCGTCGGAATGACAAATTGATACTGTTGTGATGTTTTTTACACAGCCTCTTTTGGAGAGGATGCCCAAAGGGCAGGAGAGGCCGGAGAAAGTACCCGCAGGGGGAGAGAGGCTGGGGAGTCCCGATAGCTCTATCGGGATAGAGAGGGGCGGGGGACAGTTACGGGCTATATATCATCAACTGTTGTGAAAATATCAACCAATAATAACAAATAAATTCTGCCCACTAATTAATTTCACTAAATTTGCAAAGTAAATCAGCAAAATCAGCGCGAAAAAATCAAACTTGTATGCGAAAAAACCTCATACTTATCCTATTACTTGCATCGGTAAATGTACTATTTGCACAGCAAGACAAGCAGTTCACATTAGAAGAATTAATTCCCGGCGGAAAAGATTTTTACAAATATTATCCGCGTATCTCGGAACAATTTCAGTGGAACAATAATCATTTGATGCAAATAAACGGCGATTCAGTTTTTGTAATCAACAATTTGGCTACACCACAGAAACGTACCTTCCTGTTTCGTTTTGCGGATGTGAAGGAGGGTGTAAACCGCATTTCGTTTGTTGAGAACGCCGAAAATATTATCCGTTTTTATACCCGAAACGGCATCGGTATGTATAGCACAGACAAGAGACAAGAAATTGCTTTTTTCTCCTATCCCGAAGAGAGCGAAAATTACCAACTCTCGCCCGACAACTCATTTTTGGCATACACCAAAGCGAATAATCTGTTTATAAAAGATAAAAACGGAAACGAAACGGCCATTTCATCCGAAGAAAACAAAGGTATTGTTTACGGACAATCGGTTCATAGAAACGAATTCGGCATAAACGAAGGTATTTTTTGGTCGCCTGACGGCGAAAAGCTGGCGTTTTACCGCATGGACGAAACCATGGTAGAAGATTATCCGTTGGTGGATGTTTCGGCACGCGAGGCGAAACTAAAAGCCATCAAATACCCCATGGCGGGAATGACCAGCCACCAGGTTACCATAGGCGTGTACGACACGAAAACCGGCAACACCGTTTACCTGAAAACCGGCGAGCCCAAAGATCATTACCTTACAAACGTGGCCTGGAGTCCCTGCGGGAAATTTATTTATGTGGCTGAACTCAACCGGGAGCAAAATCGCATGAAAATGAACAGGTACAACGCCGCGTCGGGGGAATTGGATAAAACACTTTTCGAAGAGCAACACCCCAAATACGTTGAGCCTCAACATCCTGTGCTGTTCGTAAAAAATAATCCCAACCAATTTATCTGGCAAAGTAACCGCGACGGTTATAACCATCTTTACCTGTACGATGCCGGAGGAAAACTGCTGAAGCAACTCACAAAAGGCGCGTGGGAAGTAACCGATGTGATCGGTTTCGATGAAAAAGGGCAAAACCTCTATTTCGCGTCAACGAACCCCACGCCAATGGACAGAAACATTTACCGTGTGAATCTGAAAAACGGAAAAATGTCATCGCGTTTCACGCAAACACAGGGCATGCACACTGCAACGATCAGTCTTTCCGGGCGATACCTCGTTGACCGGTATGCATCGCACGATAATCCCGGAAAAATAGATTTGATAGATACCGAAAACAACAAAACAGTTACCCTTGCATCGGCGAAAAATCCATTCAACGGGTACAACGTTCCAACCGTGGAATCGGGAACGCTGAAAGCAGCCGATGGTGTTACCGACTTGTATTATCGTTTCATCAAACCCTTCGGTTTTGATCCGTCGAAAAAATATCCGGTGGCAATCTACGTTTACGGCGGCCCTCACTCGCAAATGGTGCAAAACCGCTGGCGATACGGATCGGGCGGATGGGAAATGTATATGGCGCAAAAAGGATATTTGGTTTTCGTGATGGACAACCGCGGCACATCGTATCGCGGCTTCAATTTTGAGAACGTAACCCACCGCCACTTGGGCGTTGAAGAGGCAAAAGACCAGATGCGCGGCGTGGAGTTTCTTAAATCGCTCCCTTACGTTGACGCAGCCCGAATGGGTATCCACGGCTGGAGTTTCGGCGGGTTTATGACGATAAACATGCTGCTTCGCCATCCCGATGTGTTCAAAGTAGGTGTTGCCGGCGGCCCGGTTACGGATTGGAAATATTACGAAGTAATGTACGGCGAGCGTTACATGGACATGCCGCAGGAAAATCCCGAAGGATACAGGGAATCCAGCTTGCTTGACAAGGCGGGGAACCTGAAATCGCGCCTTCTTATCATTCATGGCGATGAAGACGGAACGGTAGTTCCGCAAAACAGTTTGCAGTTTCTCAATTCCTGCATCAAAGCCGGAACACATCCCGATTTCTTTATCTATCCCGGGCAGGAGCATAATATGATCGGGCACGACAGGGTGCACCTGCACCAGCAAATTACACGGTATTTTGAAGATTTTATGTAGATTTCGGGGACACGGGTTGCAACCTTGCCATTCTTTTAGCAAAAGCAAAGCGCTCGTCTCACCAGTCGTGAATCGCAAATTCTATTATCTTTGTACCCGATATGCAATACAACCTGTTTTCATCCGATAAGTTTACGTTTTTCAGTCTCGGCAGCGGCAGTTGCGGAAATTGTTATTATTTGGGTAATTCGCATTACGGGATACTCATTGATGCCGGTATCGGCCCGCGCGTGATCAAGAAACGCCTTGCCGAATACGGGATTGATTATTCTTTCATACGCGCAATTTTGATCACCCACGACCACTACGATCACATAAAATCCGTAGGATATCTGGGTGAAAAAATGCACATTCCCGTTTACGCTACGCGTGATGTGCATCGCGGCATTGCCAACTGTCCGTTGTTGCGACAGAACCTGAACGGATCGCGAAAGTACATCGAAAAAGGCGCGTCTTTTCAGATTGAGGATTTCAGGATCACGGCTTTCGATGTTCCGCACGACAGCAACGACAATTCCGGCTATTTCCTCGAGTTCGGCAACCATAAATTGATGCTGGCCACGGATGTCGGACAAATTACAGATGATCTCAGAATGTTCATAAAAAAGGCCAATCACGTGGTAATCGAAAGCAATTATGATGAAGAAATGCTGCAAAACGGCCGTTATCCGTATTATTTAAAACAGCGCATCTGTTCCGGATCGGGACATTTGAGTAACCGCCAGACGGCTCAGTTTTTGGCCGAAAACTACTCCGAAAAAATTGCCAACATCTGGCTTTGCCATTTAAGCGGCGACAACAATCATCCCGATCTGGCTTACGAGACGGTAGCTGAACATCTTACCCGAAAAGGCGTAAAAGTGGGCGAAGAAGTTATGTTGGCAGTCTTAAAGAGGAATGTATTGTCGGTGAAAATTGAATTTTGAAACGCATTATACTTATCTGTTTCTTTGTCAAAAAGAAAAGATAGCTTAATTTTGTCTCTGTCACAAAGAAATACTCAAAAAACCTTTTGGAACAATAAACGGGAAAACTCACTGATTCAAAGCAACTAACAATAAATACTCGTCTAATTAATATGCCCCTCGCTCCCATTCTCCTTTTCACTTACAACCGCCCTTCGCACACGAAGAAAACGCTGGACGCGTTGCTGAAAAATCCGTTAAGCCAGCAAAGTGAATTGTTTATTTTTTCGGATGGAGCAAAAGATGAAAGCGATAAACCCAAAGTTGAGGAATCGCGTAAAATTGCCCATTCCATCGCGGGTTTTGCCAAAATTTATCTGGTGGAAAATCAAGAAAACAAGGGATTGGCCAAAAACATCATCGAAGGTGTTTCACAAATCATCGAACAGTACGGAAAAGTGGTCGTACTGGAAGACGACCTGATCACTTCCCCCTGGTTTCTGACCTTTATGAACGAGGCGTTGGAGAAATTCGAGAAAGAAGAAAAAATAGGGCACGTTCACGGATATTGCTATCCCGATTTAAAGCTGCCGGAAAGCTTTCTGATCAAATGGGCCGGAAGTTGGGGTTGGGGCACATGGAAAAGGGCATGGAACCTGTTTAATCCCGACGGACAAGCTTTGCTGAATCAAATGGAACGTAAAAATCTGACCAAAACATTCGATTTTAACGGAACATACCCTTACACGCGCATGTTGCGCCGACAGATCCACGGCGAAAACAATTCGTGGGCTATTCGCTGGAACGCGTCGTTGTTTCTCGCCGATAAATTTTCGGTAAATGCCGGGCGTTCGCTCGTGCAAAACATCGGATTCGACGGAAGCGGTACGCACAGCGGTAACAAAGAAATTTACACCACTGCGTTATACGATAAAAAGCTCTCCACGGAAATTCCCGAAATAAGAGAAAACGTTGCTGCGCGGGCGGCTTTCGAGCATTATTACCGGAAAACCAACTCGTTTTGGGCAAAAGTAAAAAGGAGGCTAACGAAATGAACATCCTTATTATCAGCACATCCGACATTCATGGCGGAGCGGCCATCGCCGCTTTCCGGTTAATGAACGCGTTGCAGGCGGAAGGGCAATACGCGAAAATGCTCGTTCGCGACAGACTATCGGATAACGAAAACGTGATCCAGATCGGCAGCGAATACAAAAATAAATGGAATTTTTATTGGGAACGCGGGAACATCTTTCTAAAAAACCGTTTCTCACGTGAAAATTTGTTCGATATTTCCATTGCCAACACCGGGGTCGCTGTGACTGAAACGCCGGAATTCAAACAGGCGGATGTTATTCACCTGCACTGGATCAATCAGGGAATGTTATCGGTAAGCGAGATCGGGAATATCCTTGCCTCCGGCAAAAAAGTGGTGTGGACCATGCACGATATGTGGGCATTCACCGGCATCTGCCACCACGCCGGCGTGTGCCGCAACTACGAACGGGAGTGCGGCTCGTGCCCGTATCTGATCTCGGCTTCGCCTGACGATCTCTCTCACGCGGTATTTTTGCAAAAAAAATCGGCTTACGCGAACGGAAAAATCACTTTCGTAGCGTGCAGCCAGTGGCTCGGGCAACTGGCCGCAAACAGCCCGTTGACGGACGGCCACACGGTTGTTTCTATCCCCAATCCCATCAACACCGGGACGTATCGCCCGAAAGACAAGATGCAGGCGCGCGAAACGTTGGGTTTGCCGGCCGATAAAAAAATCGTATTGTTCGCCGCCGTGAAAGCGTCGGATAAACGCAAAGGAATGGACTATCTCACAGAAGCTTCACAGCTCATGGAGCAGCGCGCCGATGACATCCTTTTCCTTATCGCAGGAAATAACGGCGAGGAAATGGAGCGGCAGCTTTCGTTGCCGGCGCGCAGCGCAGGATATGTTTCGGCAGAAAAAATGCCCGATCTGTACAACGCTGCCGATGTGTTTGTTACGCCATCGCTGCAGGAAAACCTGCCGAACACCATCATGGAAGCCATGGCGTGCGGAACGCCGTGCGTGGGATTTAACATCGGCGGGATTCCCGAAATGATCGAACATGGTAAAGCGGGCTACGTGGCGGAATATAAAAATGCCCGGGATTTGGCGAACGGCCTTGTGTGGACGTTATTTGTGGCCGATTCCGAAACGCTTTCGGCTAACGCGCGCGAAAAGGCGGCAACAAATTATGCCGAAAACCGGATTGTGAAACAATACCTGGAAATTTATGCAGAATAAAATCGGCAACATAACCGACGAAGCGCACTGGGAAGCGTATTGGAAGAATTACCGGTTTGATGAGATACCGGGCAAGGTAGTTTTTAAGAAATACATGATCAAGCTCAGCCGCGGCAACAATTTTATCGAAATAGGCGGTTTTCCGGGTATTTTCGCCGCGTATTTCTACAAACGCGGCATCAAAGATGTTACCATTCTCGATTTCCACATGAACGACAGCATCGTTCGGAAACTGGAGGAGAAAAACAGCCTGCCGAAAAACACCATTCAATGTATTCAGGCCGATTTTTTGAATTTTACTACCGAAAAAAAGTACGACGTTGTTTTTTCATCGGGATTTATCGAACATTTTGATAATACGGAAGATATCATCCGGCGGCACATCAATCTGATGTCGAAAAACGGGCAATTACTGATCCTGATCCCTAATTTTTTAGGATTGAACGGAAAAATTCAACAAAAATACGATAAAGCCAACCTTGACGCCCACAACCCGAAAGCGATGGAGATCAAACGGTTGAAACGCATCATGGAACCCTATGGTTTTTACGACCTCTCGGTGGAATATATCGGCAAACCCATGCTTTGGCTTGAGCCGAAACCGGAGAACAACAGCAGGCGGAAACTTGTTAAGCTGATGAGCTACGCCGTTAAACTCGTCCCGATAAAAGGGCGGTTATTATCGCCGTTTATTGCCATTTACGCACGAAAATGAAATCGTTATCCGTCATAACCGTTACCTACAACGCCGAACGAACGTTGGAACGAACGCTGAAAAGTGTGCGCGAACAAACGTATCCGCACATCGAGCACATTGTTGTGGATGGAAAATCGAAGGACGGAACGGTTGCCCTTATCCGGAAGTATGAACGCGACACCTTGAAATGGGTCAGCGAACCCGACAACGGACTGTATGACGCCATGAACAAAGCCGCGCAGCGCGCCGAAGGCGATTATCTGTGCTTTCTGAATGCCGGCGATGCATTTTTCGATGCGCAAACGGTGGAGAAAATGATGCGATCGTTTCCCGAAAGCGAATTCCCCGATATTCTTTACGGCGAAACCGCCATTGTAGATGATGAAGGAAAATTCCTCCACATGCGCCGCCTGAAAGCGCCCGAAGCGCTTTCGTGGAAAAGCTTCCGGCAAGGAATGCTGGTGTGTCATCAGGCATTTATCGTGAAACGCACGCTCTTTGAGCCGTATGACTTGCAGTATCGTTTTTCGTCCGATTTCGATTGGTCAATTCGCATGATGAAAAAAGCAACATCCATTTACAACACCCACCTCACGCTCATCAATTACCTGAACGAGGGCATGACAACGGCCAACCGGAAAGCTTCGCTTAAGGAACGCTACCGGATTATGGCAAAATATTACGGGGAGGCATCCACTTTTTTGCACCACATCTGGTTTGCGGTGAGGGCAGTAACAAAACCGGAGAAATAATTTAGGGTCATTCTGAATGCAGTGAAGAAACTAAAAAGATTTCTCGCTATGCTACCAATAACCTATTTTGATAAATGTCTGATTTTGAGTTATTATAGATTTCTCTCTTCGTTCGAAATGACAACCGCAGATAGTTGGGCTTCAGGTCAGTTGTCATGTTGGAGCAAAGCGGAAATCCCGATTATCGGGGCCAACGAAAGGAGGCATCTATTTAATTCGGAACGACAAGAAAAGAGAAAGCCTCGTTACAGTTTCAACTAAACGACAACAAGGTGTTTTTCAAAGCCGCTTTATCCATCCCGCCGGGATGTTTCCAAACGACATTCCCTTTTTTGAAGATCATAAGCGTAGGAACCGCCCGGATACCATACCTGGCAGCTACAGCCTGATTTTTGTCCACATCTATTTTAAGCACGCGCGCTTTTCCCTGTACTTCTTTGCCGATAGCTTCGATATAGGGCGCCATGGCTTTACATGGCCCGCACCATGTTGCGTAAAAATCCACTAAAACGGGTATATCGGAATTGATGATGTCTTTAAATTTTTGCATGATTATTTATAATTATTCTTGTTTAAATTATGAAATATACACAATGGCGATATGCAAATTTTGTTCCAAAATAAAAAACTGTTACGCTTTTAATGCAAAAATGATAAAAACAGATCAAAAAACCACCCCTGCAGGACGATTAGGCAAGATGGGGATACGCAACACACGTTCTACATATTGAAAATAATAAAACAATTTGTGGTTCAATTCAAAACCATAATCCACTCCGGGTTCATATCCGACTATGGGTTCGAAAAAAGACCCTCGTCGGGAGTGCGCAGCCAGATAATTCCATTGATTCACATATTGTTGATTCCATCCCTCATAATATCCCTGAGATCGGTACAGAGCGGGGGAATCATGAAGCAGGTACCAGCTTTCAAAGTGCGGGTCAAATACAACCAGCTCATATTCGGTGGAATCTTGTTGCACGGCTTCATTAGCGTTCGGTTCAATTTTAACCGCATTTTTGGGCCCCGAACAACTTGCTATAAAAACTGCAAGGACGATTAAAAGAACTACTTTTTTCATTGTGTTTATATTTTATTTATTAAACAGCAGCAGTTTACAAATTGTTTCACGATACTGAATAATCTCATGAATTCTCTGTTACGTTTTATTCAAAAAAAACCTATATTTGCAAAGCGCGAACAAATTTGGACGATTACAGTACGCAACCGTCAGACACTCCGTCTCCGGAAACAATGTAATCTACGTTTAAAAATTCATTTGCCAGTGATTTTTTTGATTTTCTGAAAATGAATTATTTACTTAGAGATGTAGTATATTGCGAGCAGGAGTAGGATTAACGGCTCCTTTTTACAAAATTCTTTAATAAGAAAATGTTATGAAGGAAAAGTACGTGTATTTTATTTTTTATCTATTGTTTGCTACTGTTGGAGGAATTCTTTTTTTCTTTTTATTCAACGATGTCGCCACCAGACAAAAACAATATGATATTGTAGAGAACGAGTCTGAAATTCAAGGGGTAATTTTAAAATTATTCAATGAGCATGGGCATTCTTTTATTGTATTAACTAACAATAAAAAAATACTTATTCCAATTTCCAGTAATTTTATGTATGACCCTGATGGTTTCGTAAGTATAGCGTTAACAGGAGATTCAATCATAAAGCAGGCTAATAATGATACCATTTACATAGTTAAGGATAATAAAAAATATCTATTTGAACTAGGGACGGCTATTAATACGTCTTATGCAAGAAAAGATAGAATAAAAGTTTTTCCAGCAAAAAGATGAAAACAATTGTCAATAAGGTTAAGTGAAATGAACAGACGTAAACTTAACGTAGAAGAACTCAACCGCATCAGCATCGAAGAGTTTCAGGAAGCGGATAAAATACCGCTTGTGGTGGTGCTCGATAACGTGCGAAGCCAACACAACATCGGGTCGGTTTTTCGCACGGGCGACGCGTTTCGGGTAGAGGAAATCATTCTTTGCGGCATAACCGCCACGCCACCCAATGCCGAAATCCACAAAACCGCCCTCGGCGCGGAAGACTCGATGAAATGGGGCTATTTAGACAAAACATTGACGGCAGTTAACGAACTGAAAGCCGACGGCTACACCGTTTTTGCCATCGAACAAACCGAAAACAGCTTATCGTTAGAGACGTTGCAATTAGATAAGAGCAAAAAATACGCCGTCGTTCTCGGGCACGAAGTGCACGGCGTGCAACAAGCCGTTATTGACGCTTCAGACGGATGCATCGAAATTCCGCAATTCGGAACCAAACACTCGCTCAACGTATCGGTTACGGCGGGGATCGTGATTTGGGATTTTTTTAAGGGGTTAAAATAGGACATTGAAAAAATGAAAAAATATCTTATAGTTGTATTGTTTTTTTCGCTGGGTTCTTTGTTATTCGGACAAGCAAATAAATATTTGTCCGATTTTGACTATTTCATTGAAAATTTGATTGAAACGCATCCCGATCCTTATTCCGGATTCGGCGGAAGAATTGAGTTTTACAGGGAAAAAGAGAAAACAAAAAGCGAAATATCAGATTCAATAACAAAGGATGAATTTATTATTTTAGTAAACCAATTTCTTTCGAACTTAAACGACGGTCATACATACTTGTATTTCGACGAAACCAAAAACGAAGAACAAAGAAGCTTTCCACTTCAATTCAAAATTTCATCGGACAACATATTTATTAATAATACCCCTTCAAAATATAAAAACCTCATCGGAAAACCAATCTTCGCAATTAATGACGTTGTTTTGCGCAAATGGTTACTGAAAGTAAAATCTTTTCTACCATCTGAGAATGTATCTGGTGAGTACTACAACTCAATTAAAATTATTGAGGATTATCAACTTGCAAAGAAGTTTTTCGGCAATTCCGACACCTTAAAATTAACTTTCGATAATGGCGAGAGTATGCAAATTCCATATCTGTCACAAGTAAAATATCTTGAAAATCCATCGCAGATTGAGTTTGAAAATGACAATGGATTACTTTACTCTTCAATGATAGGGAAAAGCAAAGACATCGGATATTTAGCATGGAACAGTATTTTGAGTCGGGAAGCCCTTGAGAATGTATATAAAAATTCACCCGATCAGATGGAGAGAAATTTAAGTTGGGCTTATAGCTATTTACGTGAAAAACGGACGGGGGATAACGAAAAAGATATTGCAAAAATCCCTTCTCTTTACGAACAATTTTACAAATTGTCGGAAGAGATGAGAGAAAAAAAATCGACATATCTCATCATCGACTTACGGGAAAATAACGGAGGAATGACGCCTATTGTAAGACCCTTGCTGTATATATTATACGGAGATAAGTATTTAAATTTTGACTTTAATGCAGTAATGGTTCGTCGAGTTTCCCCTTTATACCTTCAAAAAATCGGATTTGAAAGCATTGATGACTTCAATAAATTACACGATTCAGATTTCAAGTTAGGAGATTATACATTTAGTAGCTTTGGAAATGTGAATCAAAATTTGTCGTTGGAGCAGAAAAGAAAAGAACTTCAAAACGGTTATAATGGATTTGGAAAAGAATATTTAAAAAAAATAAAGCCGATGACGAACGTTGAAATATTCGTATTATGCTCCCCAAAAACATTTAGCGCAGCCTACCATTTTACCTATTTTTTGAAAAAACTTGGTAGAACAAAAATTGTTGGGATTGCGTCCAGACAAGCAGGAAACTCTTTTATGGAAACAACAAACATAATTTTACCCGAGACCGGAATAAAAGGAAGCATTTCAAATTCAAAACAAATACTGTTTAAAAAAGATTCCTTATCAGCAAAAATCTTAAAACCGGATTACAGAATAACTTGGAAAAATTTTGAAGAGCATGATTTTGATAAAAACGCCGAGATTTTAAAAACGTTGGAATTAATTGAAAGTAAATAATGAATCGCCATCATCTCAATCTTCAAAACTTTCCAACCGCATCTCTTCCCCATCAAACACCGCATACGAAAAAAGCTGCACCCAATCGCCGAGAATAATCACATGCGATGCAGGCGCAAGGGCAAAAAATAAAAAAATGCGGAGAATAAATGATGCTTTTACCGCATTTTGTGCGGAATATATTTTGTCGTGCGGTGAATAAATTGTATTTTTACCGCAAATATAGCGGAGAAAATAGAAATATGTATTTATACGACAATCAAAACTGGCCAATCTTTGAGTGGAACAGTGAGAAACTGCTACCATTGCTTGCTTATGTGAGAAATCAACAAGGAAAACTCATTGGAAAGATGGGTGCTTTGGGGTTTGAACTTCAAAATGAAGCAAATCTTGAAATATTGACAATTGAAATTTTGAAATCCACAGAAATTGAAGGTGAGATTCTTGATAGACAACAAGTAAGGTCGTCAATTGCAAGGCGCTTAGGATTAGACATTTCAGGGCTTGTTTATTCTGATCGAGATGTGGACGGAATAGTTGATTTGGTGCTGGATGCAACAAAAAAATACGATAAAGAACTGACGAAAGAACGACTTTTCAGCTGGCATGCTTCACTTTTTCCGGCAGGACAAAGCGGAATGTATAAAATAATCACAGGAAACTGGCGTGACGATTCGACCGGACCAATGCAGGTTGTTTCCGGAGCTTTAGGAAAAGAAAAAGTTCATTATAAGGCTCCACCGGCAAATCAAATAGAAAATGAAATGCGAATTTTCTTCGATTGGTTTAACCTGGAACAGAATGTCGATCCAGTTTTAAAAGCTGCAATTGCACACTTGTGGTTTGTGACACTTCACCCATTTGAAGACGGAAATGGGAGAATTTCAAGAGCATTAAGTGATATGTTGTTAGCGCGTTCAGACGAACAATCGTATCGGTTTTACAGTATGTCGACGCAAATACGGAAAGAACGAAATTCGTATTATGACATTTTGGAGAAAACACAAAAAGGGAGTTTAGACATAACTAACTGGCTTGAATGGTTTTTGAATAGTTTATTACATTCAATTGAAAGTTCGGAGAAATTACTCGAAAAAGTTATTTACAAGCACGAATTTTGGCTTCAAAACTCCAAAGTATCAATAAATGACAGACAACGTAAAATACTAAATATGCTAATGGACGACTTTGAAGGAGTTTTGAACACGACAAAATGGGCAAAAATCGGAAAATGTTCGCAAGACACGGCTTTACGTGACATTCAGGATTTAATAGAAAAAGGAATTTTGGCGAAGTCTGAACAAGGCGGACGAAGCACAAATTATGAGCTGAAAAACAACTAATTGCACCAAGCCCCAGCCTAGCACACGCCTATGTCCATTGGCTGGCTGACCCCGATAAATCGGGGCAAGCTGTGCATTCCGGCAGTTTTGCTCCCGCAAACCGCCAATGCCCATAGCCCCGGTCGTTGTGCGTCATGGTGGAATCCACATAAATACTGCAAACATGAAAAAGGATGAATTTACTCAATTTGTTAAAATCCCACCCGAAATAGATGAGATTTTTTTGACCTACGCCAATGAAATAGCATTAATAGAAATTGCTGAACAATACCAATTAAGCGAACAAGACAGGAAAATATTTATACAATGCTGCCAACAAAATA
>JAQVEB010000054.1 GCA_028698105.1 Petrimonas sp.
AGATTGCGGTTCCGGAACTTGTTCATCACGTAATCGCGTTGCGCCTGCGACAGATCGC
This sequence comes from Petrimonas sp., assembly GCA_028698105.1. Taxonomy (GTDB): domain Bacteria; phylum Bacteroidota; class Bacteroidia; order Bacteroidales; family Dysgonomonadaceae; genus JAQVEB01. Next base: position 59 of record JAQVEB010000054.1, read on the forward strand.
CATGCAGCGAATCGGCATCGTAACCGTCCTGGATGAGCTTATCGGCAATTTCCTGTGTTTCTTTTCGGGTACGGCAAAAAATAATTCCATACACGTTGGGATAGTAATCCGCAACGCGTTTCAATGCCAAGTATTTATCTTTTGCGTGAACGACAAAATAAATGTGTTTCACGTTTTGCGCACCTTCGTTCTTCCGGCCGATGATAATCTCAACCGGATCTTTCATGTACTTGCGCGTTATTTTGGCGATTTCATGCGGCATGGTAGCCGAAAAAAGCAACATGCTCCGGTTTTGGGGAACGTAACTCAAAATTTCGTCTATGCTTTCCGTAAAACCCATGTTCAGCATTTCGTCGGCCTCATCCAGCACTACGGTGTGCACATTTTCCAGCGAAACGGTTTTGCGGTTGATAAGATCAATAAGCCTGCCCGGGGTTGCCACGATGATCTGAACACCCCGTCTCAGGGTTTTAATCTGACTTTCTATGCTTGATCCTCCGTACACGGGCAAAATTTTTATTTCGTCCACATATTTGGAATAATCCGTAAGGTCGGTTGCAATTTGCAGGCATAATTCGCGCGTAGGACACAATATCAATGTTTGCGGCGAAAGTAACTTTACGTTTGTTTTCTGAATAATGGGAAGTCCGAATGCGGCTGTTTTTCCCGTTCCTGTTTGAGCTAACGCAATGATATCGCGCGTGTTTGCCAGTAATTCGGGAATTACTTTTTCCTGTACCGGCATGGGTTGTTCATAACCCATTTCTTCAATTGCACGAATAATTTGCGGTGCAACCTCAAGTTCCTGAAATGTTTTCATCTTTTTAATAAATTTGTAAATTTGTGAGATATAGATATTTTTCTCCAAGCCCCACAACAATTACGACACAAAAGATGAGAGAAAAACAAAAATAACCCGAAACAAACCGGTTAGCAATCCGCTTTTTTGACTGAGATTTTATGCAAGCAGCAAATGAAAAAATGCGACAACCGGCGATTTTTTATAAAATTGGGCGCAAAGATAAGTATAATTATCGGATAATTAAGCCAATTACTCCAATAACTACATTAAAAAAATTTGTTGATAAATTGTGGATGAAATGTAAATAAAAAAAGAACAAAATGATTTGGAAAAATGAGAAATAATTTGAGTGGAAAAAAATTTGGAATAATAAGAAAAAATTAAGTGTTTTTTTCGTTTGCCCTTCGGAAAGTTTTCAACGGGTAAATGTAACAAAAATGAAATAAATTATTAACTTTGCACCTTATCAAACATCGTTAATAACTTCTATAATAATAAGATTACAAGATATATAATACTTTTTTATTTGTTGATAGGGTATCATAAAACAACATTCTTTTTTGATAAATATTTTATCTGTATTTTTAGAAAAAGTAATCAACAGTTTCAACAGGCATTCATCACTATCATTATTATTTTTAAATTTAAGAAATATATAAATATAAAATGTTATTAAATTTTCAGGCATGAATAAATCAGAACTCATCGAAAAAATAAATACGCTCAGAAAAGAAAAAAATGCAATCATTTTGGCTCATTACTATCAGGAATCTGATATTCAGGATATTGCCGATTTCGTAGGCGATAGCTTGGCTTTGGCTCAATGGGCTACCAAAACTACGGCCGATATTATTGTGCTTTGCGGTGTACATTTCATGGGAGAAACGGCAAAAATACTTTCACCCGAAAAACGTGTATTTATTCCGGATATGATGGCGGGTTGTTCGTTAGCTGATAGTTGTCCTGCAGATGAATTCGAAGAATTTACCAAAGCGCATCCCGATCATACGGTCATATCGTATGTAAATACAACAGCCGCAGTAAAAGCGTTGACAGACATTGTGGTAACTTCCACGAATGCCAAACAAATCGTGGAATCATTTCCCGAAGACGAAAAAATTATTTTCGGGCCGGATAAAAATCTGGGTGATTACATCAACAAACTTACCGGTAGAAATATGTTGTTGTGGGAAGGCGCTTGTCATGTACACGAACAATTTTCGATGGAAAAGATCATTGAATTAAAAAAACAATATCCCGATGCTTTGTTGCTGGCTCATCCGGAATGTCCGAAATATTTGCTTGAAATAGCCGATCATGTGGGTTCTACTTCATCAATCCTTAAATTTGCAACCAAATCCGATAAAAAACAGTTCATTGTAGCCACTGAAGCGGGGATTCTGCACCAGATGCAAAAAGAAAATCCGGATAAAGAATTCATTCCGGCTCCGCCGGAAGATTCTACCTGTGCGTGCAACGAGTGTTTTTATATGAAAATGAATACGTTGGAAAAATTGTATTTGTGCCTGAAAAACGAAAGGCCGGAAATTTTTGTGGATGAAGAAATTCGTATAAAAGCGGTGAAGCCCATTGAACGGATGTTGGAAATATCGGCCAGATACGGATTGTGAAAATAATAATAATTGATACAAACGGCTTATCGTAAAAAATAGGCCGTTTTTTCTTACCTTTGTACTCGCAAAAATTAATCATTCACCTACCGCATTTGTCTAAATGTTTAACATCTGAGAGCGAAGCGGTCTAACAATCTCAAAAAATGGCTTTACAATGCGGCATAGTGGGACTTCCAAACGTCGGGAAATCAACTCTTTTCAACTGTTTATCGAATGCAAAAGCTCAAGCGGCCAACTTTCCGTTCTGTACCATTGAACCGAATGTTGGCGTGATCACCGTTCCCGATGAGCGATTAAACAAACTCGCTGAATTGGTTCATCCGCAAAAAATTGTACCTACCACGGTTGAAATCGTTGATATTGCCGGTTTGGTAAAGGGAGCCAGCAAAGGCGAAGGGCTTGGAAACAAATTTCTTGCCAATATCCGTGAAACGGATGCTGTTTTACATGTGCTGCGTTGTTTCGATGATGATAATGTTACTCACGTTGATGGAAAAATTGATCCGGTTCGCGATAAGGAAATTATTGATGCCGAATTGCAACTGAAAGACCTCGAAACCATCGAATCACGCATCAATAAAGTAGAAAAACAGGCTAAAACCGGCGGCGATAAAGACGCAAAACTTGCTTTTGAGGTGTATTCCCGAATACGGGAAGCCTTGCTTCGGGGAGAATCGGCACGTACGGTTACTTTCGTTACAAAAGATGAGAACAAGGCGGCGCACGATCTTTTCCTGCTTACGGCAAAACCCGTGATGTACGTTTGCAACGTGGACGAAGCAAGCGCCGTAGGCGGAAATAAATATGTGGACGCCGTTCGCGAAGCAGTGAAAAACGAAAATGCCGAAATTTTGATCGTTGCAGCAAAAATTGAATCGGAAATTGCCGAATTTGAAACCTACGAAGAACGCGAAATGTTTCTTAATGAAATCGGGTTGGAAGAATCGGGAATGAATCGCCTGATCAAATCGGCTTATAAACTCTTAAATTTGCAAACCTTTCTAACGGCTGGTCCGCAGGAAGTCAGGGCATGGACTTTTCACAAAGGTTGGAAGGCTCCCCAATGCGCCGGGGTTATCCACACCGACTTCGAAAAAGGTTTCATTCGTGCCGAAGTCATTAAATACGAAGATTACCTCCGTTACGGCTCCGAAGCTGCCGTGAAAGAAGCCGGAAAAATGAGTGTAGAGGGCAAAGAATATGTGGTTCAGGATGGAGATGTGATGCACTTTAGGTTTAATGTGTAACGAATTTCATAATTTATAATCATTCCAAATTAAGGTATTTTTGTATTTTTATGTTATAAAACATGTATTAATTCCATATATTAAACGTTTAACCTATTATCTTTGTGTTAAGTTTTATAAACTTCAGACACATGGAAAGAGTATCCTTAAAGATGATTGCCAACGAACTTGGCGTTTCAATTGCTACGGTCTCACTTGTTCTCAACGGAAAAAATAAAAACGGGAGAGTGAGTCAGGGAATGTCTCAAAAAATCATTGATAAAGCTGCTGAATTAAATTATGTGCCCAATAATTTTGCCAAAAGTCTGAAAATGGGGCGTTCAAAAACCATTGGTTTAATTGTCGCAGATATTTCAAACGTTTTTTTCGGCTCGCTTGCCCTTCATATTCAAATTTGTGCAGAAAAAGCAGGATACACCGTTTTTATCGGAAATACGAATGAAAAGTTGATCGAAATGGAAAAAATGATCAAACTCTTCAAAGCCAGACAAGTTGACGGTTTGATTATCACGCCTACCGAAGGAAGCGAAAAATTAATCAAAGATTTATTAAAAGCCGATATCCCTTTTGTTCTGGTTGACAGAAGTTTTCCCGAATTAGATGTTGATTCCGTACTCATTAACAATTATCAGATCAGTAACGTATCAACGAAACATCTGCTGAAAAAGGGATGCAGGAATATTGCTTTCGTCACATATAAGCAAGATCAGTTTCATATTAACGAACGCAAGCGGGGATACATGGAAGCAATGAAAGAAGTCGGTCTTTTTAATCCGGAGAATGTGAAAGAAGTACGTTATGGATTTCTCGAAAAAGATATACGTAAAGCTATTTCACAAATAATGAAATCCGAAAAAAAAATTGACGGTATTTTCTTTGCTACGAACTCTATTTCACTTGCAGGCGTCAAATCCTTATTTAATTACAAGATAGAATTGCAAAAAGACATCCAAATTATGTGTTTTGACGAAAGCGAAGCTTTTTATCTGCTTCCTTTTTCGGTTCCCTTTGTAAAACAACCCATAGAAGAAATGGGCAAACAGGCCGTAAGATCGCTCCTCAGCCAGGTTGAACGGCATGCGAATGAAGAGCGGCATGTTATTCTTAACGCCGCATTAATAAACAAATAAAAATTTTAATCGAATTAGTTAAACGTTTAATATAGGTAAAATATGAAAAATAATTATCCGAAAATCGGCATTCGTCCTATTATTGATGGACGACGTGGCGGAATAAGGGAATCGTTGGAAGAAACAACCATGAATCTGGCTAAAAGTGTGGCTAAACTTTATAGCGAAACGCTCAAATATCCTGACGGAAGTCCGGTGCAGTGCGTTCTTTCCGATACTTGCATTGGCGGTGTGAAAGAAGCTGCCAACTGCGCTGAGAAATTTGAGCGGGAAAATGTAGGGTTAACGTTATCTGTAACGCCTTGCTGGTGTTATGGTTCCGAAACCATAGACATGAATCCGTTTATACCGAAAGCAATATGGGGGTTTAACGGAACGGAGCGTCCCGGAGCAGTTTATCTGGCTGCGGCATTGGCTGCGCACACCCAAAAAGGATTGCCAGCTTTTGGAATTTACGGTAAAGATGTGCAGGATATTGGTGATACGACCATTCCCGATGATGTGAAAGAAAAATTACTGCGATTTGCCCGTGCAGGCCTGGCTGTTGCGCAAATGCGTGGAAAATCGTATCTGGCCATCGGTTCGGTATCAATGGGGATCGCAGGCTCAATGGTGAATCCCGATTTTTTACAGGAATATCTCGGCATCAGAGCGGAGTTTGTAGATGCGAGTGAGATTCTTCGCCGCATTCAGCTTGAAATTTATGATAAGGATGAGTTCGCAAAAGCGCTTGAATGGACACGGAAAAACTGCAAAGAAGGCGAAGACTACAATCCCGATCATCTGAAACACGATCGTGAACAAAAAGACAAAGATTGGGAATTCATAATTAAAATGACACTTATTATGCGCGATTTGCTCATCGGTAATCCCAGACTCAATGAAATGGGATTCGGCGAAGAAGCGCTTGGACACAATGCTATTGCCGGCGGGTTTCAGGGACAACGCCAATGGACGGATTTTTTGCCCGACGGCGATTTTTCGGAAGCCATGCTCAATTCGTCGTTCGATTGGAACGGTATCCGCGAAGCATTCACATTTGCAACCGAAGATGATTACCTGAACGGTATCAGCATGCTCTTCGGGCATTTACTGACCAATACGGCTCAAATTTTTGCCGATGTGCGCACCTATTGGAGTCCCGAATCAATTGAACGTGTTACCGGCTGGAAACCCGACGGTATCCTGGAAAACGGAGCTATTCATCTTATCAATTCCGGTTCCTGCACGCTGGACGGCACAGGTCAACAATCGGATTCCGAAGGAAATCCCGTGATGAAACCGCATTGGGAAATTACTCAGGATGAAGTAAATAAAATGTTAGATGCCACAACGTTTCATCCGGCTTCACTGGAATACATGCGCGGCGGCGGGTTCTCATCGCAGTTTCTCACCAAAGCAGGAATACCCGTCACCATGTGCCGGTTGAATTTGGTGAAAGGTCAGGGCCCGGTGCTGCAAATAGCCGAAGGCTGGACCGCTACCTTTCCCGATGAAGTTTTCGATATCATCAACAAGCGTACCGATAAAACCTGGCCATCTACGTTTTTCGTACCACGCCTTACGGGAAAAGGACGCTTTACCGATGTTTATTCCGTAATGAATTATTGGGGCGCCAATCATGGTGCGATCAGCTACGGACATATCGGCGCAGACCTGATAACGCTCGCATCCACACTTTCGATACCGGTAAATATGCACAATGTGGATGATAAAGATGTATTTCGTCCTTCAGCCTGGTCATCGTTCGGCTCGGACAACGAAGGAGCCGACTACCGTGCTTGCTCAACCTATGGGCCTTTATATAAATAACTTAAACAAATTACGAGAGAATATGAAAAATATGATTTGTAAAGTATTCGCAGTTTTTTTTATGCTGGCATTGTGTTTTCCGGTTGTTTCTCAGGAAAATTTCAATAGCGAAATGTTCGACTTGGCGAAATTAAAGAGCGGAGTGAAAAATAAACGTATTTCCAGTACCGACAAAACCGGCGGAAATCGTGATCATTTGGAGCCTTTTCAACCGGGAGAAAAAAGAACCATTGCCGAGATTAAAGGTAAGGGCGTAATTAACCACATCTGGATCACCATAGCGCCTCCGCCAGGAGAATTGAGCCGAAACGACATTATCCTACGGATGTATTGGGACGGAAACGATTATCCCTCGGTGGAATCTCCCATTGGGCCGTTTTTCGGCCAGGGTTGGGACGAACGGTATAATTATGCTTCATTCCCGCTTTCGGCAGGGCCGGAAAATGGCACCGGATTGTCGAGCTATTTTGTGATGCCTTATGAAAACGGCGCACGGATAGAAATTGAAAATCAAACGGATAAAACCATTAATGCTTTCTATTTCTATGTGGATTATCTGGAAATGAATGAATTACCCAAAGATATGGGGCGGTTTCATGCTTGGTACAACCACACGCTGTCCGAAGCGCTTCCGGAAGGTGAGACTGAATGGGCGTTGACCGGACCATGGAAACCGAACACGCAAACCGACAGAAATTACACGTTCATAGAAACAAAAGGCAAAGGACATTTTGTGGGAATAAACTACTATGTACACTCTCCCACCCCGATGTGGTACGGCGAGGGAGATGATATGTGGTTTATTGACGGCGAAAAAACACCATCATTGATCGGTACCGGAACAGAAGATTTTTTCAACACTTCCTGGTGCCCAAAAGAACCGTTTTCCCATCCGTATTTCGGTTATCCGCGTGTGAACAACGATGTTGGTTGGCTTGGCCGTACGCACGTTTATCGGTTTTTTATTAACGAGCCTATGTTCTTTGAAAAAGAAGTAAAAGGAACTATAGAAACCGGACACAACAACAATCTTACACTCGATTTAAGCACAGTTGCCTATTGGTATCAAGACAAAGCTGTAGCGCTTCCTCCTGCTCCAACAAAAGAAATGAGGAAACCGAAACCATTTATCAATCACATGGATATGCACCGCTGGCGCGACGCATGGCGCAAAGCGAAAGGAAATGACCCGAAATTGTGGGGGAATGAGTAAAATATATAGATAGAATGATTATTTTTTAAATACAATTATTTATGAGAAAGAGAATTGAAAAATTATTTCTTATACTCATTTTGTGTATGGGAAACTCTTTTTTGATTTTGGCCGATAACAACGAAATAAGTCAAAACCAAAGAAGGATAACAGGAAGGGTTACCGACGCTAAGGGTGAACTCCTTATCGGAGTGAACGTAGTTGAGGTAGGGACAACGAATGGAACAGTAACCGATATTGATGGTAATTATACCATTACGTTAACGACAAACAACGCATCGCTCCAATTTACGTATATCGGGTTTAAAACGCTGGAAGTAAAAGTAGGAGCACAAAGGGTAATTGATGTTTCAATGGAAGAAGACGTAGAGGCGTTGGATGAAGTAGTAGTCGTGGGTTACGGTACGCAGAAAAAAGCTTCGGTTGTGGGCGCTATTTCTGCTGTAGAGCCGGAACAACTACAATTGACGCCAAGCAGATCCATCAGTAATAATTTAGCAGGTATGATATCTGGTGTTATTGCGGTGCAAAGAAGTGGAAATCCCTGGTTCAATAATTCCGATTTTTGGATTCGTGGTGTCAATTCATTCAGAGGCAATACGGCTCCACTTGTTTTAATAGATGGTGTGGAAAGAAGCCTGAACAATATTGATCCCAACGAGATTGAATCATTTTCTGTTCTTAAAGACGCTGCTGCAAGCGCGGTTTATGGTGTAAGAGGTGCCAATGGAGTAATAATGATTACCACCAAAAGAGGTAAAGTGGGGCCTCCCAATGTTAGTGCCCGGTATGAGTATTCTGCTACAGCACCAGTTAAACTACCCGAATATATCGGATCGGTAAAATACCTTGAGTTAATGAATGAAATGAGTTTGAAAGAGAGTGGAAATCTCTTTGTAGACGAAGCGACTCTATTAAATTATAAATATCAGACTGATCCTGATTTATATCCCGATGTTTACTGGTGGAAAGAAATTGCCAAAAACAATGCTACTAATTCGCGGGCAAATGTGAGTGTGAATGGGGGAACTGAGATGTTGCGCTATGCGCTGGAACTCGCATACTTCACAGAAGACGGCATTTTAAAAACTGATCCTGCTCAGCAATGGAATTCGGCACTGAAGGTCAACAGATATAACGTCCGATCGAATGTTGATATTAACATTACACCTACCACTTTACTAAAAGTCAATCTGGCGGGATTTCTGCAGACCAGAAATGGGCCTCCTTCAGACTCCAATACCGATATTTTTTATCAGGCTTCGCGAATTCCGCCCTATGTGCATCCAACTATCTACTCGAATGGTTTAATACCAAGAGTTCCTTTTAAAGAGAACCCTTGGGCTTGGGCTACTCAAAGGGGTTTCGAGAAAATTAATCATAGTAATATCGAATCGGCAACAATATTAGAACAAGACTTGAAATTTATAACGCAGGGATTAAATGCTAAATTAACATTCGCGTTCGATAAATTTTCTGGAAATTCGGTGGTCAGGGCAAAAAACCCCGATTATTACAATGTTGCTTCGGGAAGAGACGAGAGTGGGAATTTGATCACCACCATTTTATCGCATGGAGAACAATTTTTAGGTCATACCACCGGCGCCGATTGGGGGAATCAGTCTGTATATCTTGAGGCTTTGCTTAATTACGGCCGAATGTTCAATGATTTGCATGATGTGAACGCCATGCTGTTGTACAATCAAAAAGAGTATAACGATGGATCCGCACTTCCTTTCAGAAATCAGGGACTTGCCGGTCGTTTATCTTACTCTTATCTGAGGAAGTATATCGCCGAATTTAATTTTGGTTACAACGGTTCAGAAAATTTTGCACCCGGCAAACGGTTTGGGTTTTTCCCTGCTTTTGCCGTTGGTTGGGTTGTATCCGAAGAAAATTTCATGAAAGGTATTTCTAATACATTATCCAACTTAAAATTCAGATTCTCTTGGGGCGAAGCAGGTAACAGCAATATTGGTGGTAGAAGATTTGCTTATCTGCCAACCATCGCGGATACCGGTTATTATTATTGGGGTGCAGATAATTTGATCTATAGGTTAGGTAGAGCCGAAGGAGAAATAGCGGTAGAAAATTTAACATGGGAAACCGTGGCAAAAACCAATATTGGTTTGGATTTGGGTTTGTGGAATAATGCACTTACGTTTATTGTTGATGTCTTCAGAGATAAACGTAGAGATGTGTTAATGCCGAGAGTAAATGTTCCCGGATCAGCAGGATTTAACAGAACGCCTTGGGCTAATTATGGTAAAGTTGACAATCAGGGTATAGATATGTCTTTGAAAATGGGAAAACAGTTAACCAAAGATTGGTACCTATCGGCATTGGCAAATTATACGTATGCCCGTAGTAAAATCATCGAGATGGACGAACCACTTTCGGTCGTTGGAACGTACAGAGCAATGACGGGGCACCCTGTAGGACAGTTGTTTGGCTTGGTTGCCAACGGACTTTACACAGAAGATGATTTTGATGCGAATGGAAATCTTTTGCCTGGCTTGCCTACACCGGAAAATCCGATCGGTTTAGCTCCGGGTGATATTAAATACATTGATCAAAACGGAGATAATAAAATTACAGCTCTCGATGCGACTGCAATTGGCGGCCCAAGAATACCTGAAATTGTTTACGGTTTCGGAATAAATACGAAGTACAAAAATGTGGATTTCGGTGTATTTTTTCAAGGTGTTGGTAATACATGGCAGATTTTGGGTGGTGAAAACTGGTTGCCGGGTCAGACCCTGGGTTCGGGAAATATTTTCACGAACGTAAATGATCGCTGGACCGAAGATAATCCAAGCCAGAACGTTTTCTGGCCGCGCTTAAGCAGACAAGCTTTGGTAAATAACTCTGCTCCATCAACATGGTGGTTGAAAGATATGAGTTTTTTGCGGTTGAAAAATGTTGAATTAGGTATGACATTGCCAAAACCTTGGACCGATAAGATGCACATTAACGGTATTCGCCTTTTCGTAAGAGGATCAAATTTGTTTACGTTCTCCGACTTCAAACTTTGGGATCCTGAATTAGAAACAACGGACGGTTTACGATATCCGATTATGAAATCGGTATCGGCCGGATTAAATATTCTGATACAATAAAATAATTAAAAACCAAGAATATGAAAAGAAATAATTATATATTAATAACGCTTCTCTCGCTCTTTCTAAGCGGAACAAGCTGTTCCGATTATCTGGATTACCAACCCGACGATTTTTTAACAATGGATATGGTATTTACGGATATGATCAGAACGCAGGATTGGCTCGCGAGTGTCTATTCGTCGGTACCGAGCCCCATGTGGGGATACTTTAAAGATCAGGGATATAACATTATGGGCGACGATATGACTATTCCATTTGAATGGACTCAATTCGGATGGAACAATGTTTATCAATATACCCTCTCAAACTGGAATCCGTCTTCGGGTTGGAATCCGTATTACTGGGTTGAACTACCTAAACGAATCAGAACCGGACTCATTTTTTTGGAAAATGTGCGTGTAATACCCGGCTCCGATCAGAATGCAGCCAAAGTGGAATTAATGAAAAACGAAGTACGCTTTTTAATTGCCTATTATTATTCATTGATGTTGGAAACTTATGGCCCGTTCCCCTTCAAACCAGGCGTGATAGAGAATGTTATGGCTCCTGCAGATTCTCTGCTTACTACCCAAACGCCATACGATGAAATCGTGGATTGGTGCGACACTGAATTCAAACATCTTTCCACTGTGCTACCGGCAGATCGTGAGACTGCTGAATGGGGAAGAGCTACTTCAATTATGGCTTTGGCCATGCGAGCAAAAATGTTGCTTTTCGCAGCAAGCCCTTTATTCAACGGTAATCCCGATTTTAAAGATTGGAAAAATGCCGATGGCGTAAATCTCTTTAAACCCGATTACGATCCTCAAAAATGGGTGAGAGCAGCAGCAGCTCACAAAGAGCTGATCGATGCTGCTCATGCAGCTAATTACGCATTATATTACGAATACAATAATGACGGTTCCATTGATCCATTTATGTCTTACTATAATTTGTCTTTGAAGCGTTTCTCGGAAGGCAATAGAGAAATACTTTTCGGTAGACCTGAGAATTGGGATCTGAATGGTTTTCAGGCACATCACCTTCAGAAAGGGATTGGGGGTAATGCAGGCATGGGTGTTACGCAAGAGTTAGTGGATGCTTTTTACATGGCGAATGGCGTGCAACCTATAACTGGATATAATGCCGATGGTGCTCCAATCATAAATGCCGCTTCGGATTATGTGGAAAAAGGTTTTTCCACGTCGCCTGATTTAAGAAAAACGAAATGGTGGGGTGGAGGCCCTTCCAATTTAGCCACGAATGGTTTAAGACCCATTACGCTCGATGGAACCTATAACATGTATTGTAACAGAGAACCCAGGTTTTATGTTTCAGTGATATACAACGAAAAATGGATTGCGGTACAAAACCGGAAAACGGAATTCTTACAAAAAGGAGGAAGAGATACGGGTTTTACTTTTGATGCACCTCAGAACGGATACAATGTAAGCAAGCGCATAAATTTGGATTCTTACCCTACTGAAGGGAGATTTCCGTATCAACCCGGCATATTGTATCGTTTAGCGGACGCATACCTATCATATGCCGAAGCACTTAATGAATCTCAGGGGGCTAATCAGGAAGTTTATCATTATATTAATTTAGTGAGAAAGAGAGCCGGAATACCGGATTTGCAACCGGACCTGAGCAAAGACGAAATGCGAAAAGCCATTCAGCAGGAAAGACGCATTGAGTTTAATTGTGAAGGAGTTCGTTTTGGCGATGTCAGAAGATGGAAGCTTGGAGAAAAATATTTCGACGTTGATCTTTGGGGCATGAATTTTAGAGGAAGTGTGAAAAGCGATGATCCCAATAACTCAGAAGCATTTTACGTGCGTAAGTTTTACAAATCGCGTTCTTTTGACAAGAAGCAATATATTTGGCCGGTACCGCAAGCACAAATGGATATCAATCCGAATTTAGTGCAAGCGCCCGGATATTAATTATTTTGTAGTCACGCAAATAAAATATAAGATATGAAAACAACAAATAATATTATTGTCATACTTCTTATGCTCTTGGCAGGGTTCGTCTCATGTCAGGATGAAGCGGTGGTAGATCTGGCGAACAGACCATTTGTTCGCATTAATAAGACATCAGTATCTTTATCGGCAGGTGAAAGGTATATTGTAAAAGCGAGTGTTGATACTTTGGGCAGTGCTTCGAAAACATTTTCATGGAGCATAATGGATCCTACGGTTGCAACTATTGAACCTATTGACAATATAACTGCTATTATCACAGCATTGACAGAAGGCACAACTGTAATTAAAATAGAATCGACAGACAACCAATTGATGTATTTTTCTAATTTATACGTAAGCAAGGATAGAGTTTTCAAAGTTTTGACTATCGGAGGTACACCGGCTGAAGATGCAGTAGAAAATTATTTATATAATCTTGCTGCAAATGCCGGGAAAAAACTAATCATAGGTAATTTGTATCTG
>JAQVEB010000055.1 GCA_028698105.1 Petrimonas sp.
GCTTGAATCTTTATATCGCTAGCGATGTAAATATAATGAATATCAGTGAATTGTGCAAGTATTTTTGAAACTTATTTATAACTTTTTCCCGCTAAATTCTTTAGGAATAACTGCGGATAATCATTAAGGTTTTTATAGTTCTCCTCAACTCAGGAAAACATTTTCTCTCACTAATGCGGATAAAAAAGGAACATACCTTTTGCATGTAAATTTGCTGGGATATCACGAAGTATTCATAAACGGGAAGAAGGTGAATGAAGATGTTTTGTCACCCGCAGTGTCCCAGTTCGACAAACGTTCACTCATCGTCACCTATGATGTGACACCCCTCCTTAAAACAGTGAACAACGACCTGATCATCTGGCTGGGAAGCGGCTGGTATACCGAAGGATTACCGGGGGTTGTAGCCAATGGTCCGGTTGTAAGAGCACAGATGGAACATGTTCACGAAGGGACAAAAGAAGTTGTGGTATACAGTGATCCTTCCTGGGTGGGAAGAGAAAGCGAATATAGCCGTATCAGCGACTGGATGACGGGAAGATACGGAGGCGAAACTATTACAGGCAATCTGGAAACACGGAACAGAATTTTTGAAACGCCTGATGAATTGAAATGGGACAATATCCTGACAGTGGAAATACCGGAGCATCAGGTAACCCCCCAAACGGTTGAACAGAACAGGATCAGGGAAACTATACATGCTGTAAAAATAGAAAAACTCAATGACGGTACTTTCCTGGTGGATATGGGTAAGTGCCTTACCGGATGGTTTGAAATAACTTTCCCCGATCTGGAAAAATCGCAGGAAGTTGTCATGGAGTATGCCAATCATCTGGATAATAACGGAGAACTGGCAAGACAAGGACAAACAGATAAATATATTGCATCGGGAAATGGAACAGAATATTTCATCAACAAATTCAATTACCATGGCTTTCGCTATGTAAAAATCTCTAACCTGAAAGAGGTACCCCAATTAACAGATATAAAAGCCCATCTTATTCATACCGATTTTGAATTTGCATCTACATTTGAATGTTCGGACGAAGATCTAAACCGTATCCACGATATGATTGCCTATACGCTCCGTTGTGTGGGACTTGGCGGATACCTGGTGGATTGTCCACAGATTGAAAGATTAGGGTACGGAGGGGATGGAAATGCATCCACCGTAACGGCTCAAACAATGTTTCATCTGGCCCCACTCTATAACAATTGGCTTCAGGCATGGGAAGATGTGATTCGTGAAGACGGCAGTATGCCTCACACGGCGCCTAATCCCTATGCAGCGGGAGGTGGACCCTATTGGTGCGGATTTATTATCTCCGCTTCATGGAACACCTATCAGCATTATGGTGACCGAAAGGTATTGGAAAAATATTACCCTGTGATGCAAAAATGGCTTGGATATGTCGATCAATACAGTGTGGACGGATTACTAAAAAGATGGCCTGACACCGACTACAGGAACTGGTATCTGGGGGATTGGGCCACACCGGAGGGTGTCGGCAATCCTGTTAATACAGATGAAAGATCGGTCGATCTGGTAAATAACTGTTATATTTCCGTCTGTCTCAGTCAGATGGAGAATATAGCCGGAGTACTGGGAAAAACCGAAGAAGCCAGATATTATTCCGAAAAGAGAGCGCAATTGAACAATATAATTCATGAAACCTTTTTTGATGCGCAACAAGGTTATTATGCTACCGGATCGCAGATCGACCTTATTTTTCCGATGCTGGCAGGAGTAGCTCCTGAAGAATTAAAAATCGGTCTTACAAATACATTGATTGAACGGACGACAAAAGAATATGGCGGTCATTTGAATACCGGCCTGGTCGGGATACCGGTAATGATGGAATGGGCGGCAATCAATAATCAGCCCGACTTTATATACTCCATGCTGAAGAAAAAAACACATCCCGGATATTTATATATGCTGGAACAGGGAGCCAACACCACCTGGGAGCATTGGGCAGGGGATAGAAGCCGGATACATAACTGTTTTAACGGTGTAGGACAATGGTTCTATCAGGCCATAGGAGGAATTCGTTCCATTCCTGGAAAACCGGCTTATAGCGAATTTCTGGTAGATCCGCAAATTCCGGAAGGGGTTACCTGGGCCAAAACAATACAGGAGACACCGTACGGAAAAATAGGTGTTCATTGGGAGCTCCATAATGAAACGATGACTATGGAAGTGGAAGTGCCTGTCGGTTCAATCGCAAAACTGATTTCCCCCCAATCCGCCATCAGCACCCGGATAAATCAGGAAGTAATTACGGATCAATCCGATACTATCTCCCTTAAAAGTGGAAAATATTTTATAGAATATTCTTCTAAGTGATAAGAGAAAGTGTCATAAATAATTATAACTACGTGAAATCGACGTAAGACCGTCATAGCTTAGGCCGAACTCACGTTATAACTACAAAAGTTTTCTATAATCAAAAAACGGTCCGGACTGATCAGAAAATCTACCCGGACCGTTTTTAATCAGTTAATATAATTTTACTGATAGGTATATTCCTTTTTCGGTTTCAGGAAAACAAGCAGAACAACAATAGCTGCCAATACAATAACTGCCAGCTTACTGAAATCAGCACCTAAATGGCCCGCATCCATTGAACTTCCCAGAATACGGGTAATGGCATATCCTCCGAATACGCCTGCCATATTCATGATGCCGTATGCCGTCGCCCTGTATTTAGGCGGGATAATCTGACAGAGAATGGGCATATTATTGGCATCGAACATACCAAAACCAATACCGAAGAGCAATGCCGCACCGATAAGGCTGATATAACTGTGCCCGAATCCCAGCAGGATCAGCGACGGAATAGTTAATCCCAATCCGATCACACTGGTATATACCCTTCCCCGGATATTCTTCTGTACCCACCTGTCGGACATAGGACCACCGATCATCACCCCGATAAACGAAGCGACAGCAATGGAAATGGTAGCAATAGGGCCTGCCTGTGCCATAGGTACACCCAGGTTTGCCGTAAATAGGGTCGGTAACCAGTTTTTTGTCGCCCATCCGGGTAAACTCGGCGCCATAAAATAGAATAACATCACCCAGAAGGAGGCTGTGGCAAATAATACCGCAAATCCTTTCCATACAGGTTCTTTTTTCACTTTTATGCCCTGATCTGTTTCCGGAAGAGCAATCGCATTCCCATGTCCCTTCTTTTCATGGAGGAAAAACGCCAGTAATACCGCATATAGAATACCAATAATCCCGAACCAGTGAAAAACGGTATGCCAGGAGTAAGTAGCCGCAATAGTCGCTCCAAATCCCCCGAGAGCCTGTCCGGCATACAGTCCGGTCATATGGATACCTACGGCAAGCGAGCGTGTTTTATCGGAATGGTAGTCGGCTATCATGGCGAGTCCCGCCGGGATATACAACGCTTCACTCACCCCCATAAAAGCACGCAGCCAGTAAACCTGTTCAAATGTCTGTGCTATTCCCATACCATATGTCACAGCCGACCAGGTAAAAAGACTTGCCACTATCAGCCATTTCCGGTTGATCCGGTCGGCAATGGCTCCCGCAAACGGACTGACCAGTCCGTAAATAAGCAGAAAAATCCCCATTAACCTCCCGAAATTTTCAGCTATAGCCAATTCTGCGATATCCATTTGCATGGAGGATTGCAGTGTCGACAGCATCTGCCTGTCAAGATAATTCAGCAATGCCACCATCCATAACAGTCCCACTACGATCCAGGGATATATTTTACTATTTTGAATCTTCATCGTGATATAACCGATTCTCTATGATTATTGGATCTCCTTTAATGAAACGGTTTGAAAAACCATATCGGCCTGGCTGCTCTCATAAAGGATACCGATAGTGGAATCATTTACCGATGTAATACAGGAATATCCCCGTCCGTTATATTCATCCAGCAGGATATGTTTATCTTCCGGCCATGTATTGCCATCATCATAGCTGACTTTCAACGTAATATTGTCACGCCGTGACACAGAAGCAGGATTGACAAACAACAGCACAGATTTCTCAACACCATTTTCCTGATATACATGCTTATGCAGGCTTGCCATACAGGTGGGTTCTATGAGCGCTTTCCGGGAAGTGGGATGTTCCGTCCATGTATCTCCCAGGTCGGTAGTTGTGGCGATAGTCCGTCCGTTCACCTCTTCATTTCCCCGGTTGCGGTTGTCCCGCATATTCAGCATAATCGATCCATCGGATAATTCTACAGCCATGCATTCGGTTGTTCCGCTGGAAGCAGGTTTGGAAACGTTCCATGTTCTTCCGCCGTCTTTGCTCCACGTGATATTGGAAAACGGTTTACCTGTCTCATCCCGCCCTTGTGTCGGGAATACCAGTGTACCGTCCGCCAGGGTGATCCCATGTCCCGGTGCGGGAGCAAACAACCACCACTCTTTTTTCTTGATAGGGGTAATATTTACCGGCTCGCTCCAGGTTAATCCATCGTCGGTACTTTTCGTGATCAGGAATTGTGATGTTTCCTTTACACCGAATCCGGGTTGGGAACCTTTTGCCTGCCACTGGTGAATCCATCGGGTACTGTCTTCAGTCATCCCTTCTACCCATTTACCGGTTTCACGATCGAGCACTCCGTGCATCCAAAGTCCTGCTATGTAGATATCACCGGTATTGTCATCTACCAAAATGCAGGCATCGCTTACTCCATTGTATTTCTCCGGCAATCCGCCCCATTCGTTCATATCCAATACGATCTGCATCGGATTCCATGTCCGGCCTCCGTCGGTACTTCGATTCAATCCTATGTCGATATGTCCCTGCAGGTCCCGCGCACTTTCATACCGGGCATCATAAATTGCCAGTAACGTTCCATTCTTCGATGTGGCCAATCCCGGAATACGCGAGGTATGCACACCATCCTGCATATGCCGGCGCACCGCCACACCCACTCTGAGGCTCTGTGTATCCACAGCAGGAATATGTACTTTTCCAATATCCGTTGAAATGCTCTTACATTGCACCTTAATCCTGTGTGTCAGATCTATATTTTCTTTTAAAGTAACAGACACCCAGAATATAAGCGTATCTTCAGTAACGTTGAAATTATCTTTAAACGTAACGACAGACGCAGGGGATTGTGCTTCCCCTATAAGCATATCGGTAGCGAAACGCCCTTCCTCATCGGATTTAAAGAGTGATATCCGCCCGATATCGTTCAAATCGGTCGTCCCTTCCAGTGAAATGACAATTTTCTGCAGTGAGTAATCTTCCGGTTGTTGCCGGATCATTTCAACTTTCAGTACAGGATTGGCATCCTTTCCCGTTAACACCGGGAGAACGGGACTATTGATCCCAACCTCTACATTATCGTCATATCCACATGACTGGAACAAGATTATTACAAATAATAGGGTAACTATTTTTTTCATACTTCACTTATTTATCGTATCCAGGTGTTTGTGTAAGATTCGGATTTCTGTTAATAGATGCCTGAGCGATCGGCCATAGCAATACATTCAATTCATTCTCACGTCCTTCCAGATAGGAATTTTTTTCAAAAGCTACACCGAAACGAATGTAATCCCACCAAAGCTTTCCTTCTGCGGCAAATTCTTTCAGTCGTTCATTCAATATAGCCTCTTCAATTGCAGAAGAAGATAATCCGGAAGTATAAAAGTCTTTCGTTCCATAGGCTCTTTCAGCTACTTTGTTCAGTGAAGCAAGTGCGCCAGTCAAATCCTGTTTTGCTAATTTTATTTCGGCATCAAACAACAAAGCATCCGCATAACGATACACAATTACATCCGAATCAAATATCCGGGTTCCGTTCGCCCATGTACCGGCAAATTTGTTAATCCATTGAAATGTCGCATTCTTCGGTTCATCGAAATAGGTCTCAAAACTCACTTTAGTCCTTTGATCTCTGTCATCTTCCGAAAGGATGGCTTTATATTCTTCCGTATAAAAACACCATTGCTGATGACTTCCTACTTTTACAGGGTTTTCAATAGCTTCCTCCGAAACGTACTGTGAAGGAACGAGATAATCGGCAGGATAACCACCCGTATATTCATCTCTGATATAGCTCCAGGCGAAAATAATCTCTTTACCCATCTCATTTTCAAAAACAGCAGAGAAACTTTCTTCCAAGCCATAGAACGAATTACCCAATACGGCAGTAACAGCTGTATTGGCTGCGTCCAGGTTAGCTTGCCCCCCATTTCTTACCTTATACATCCACAGGTTATAGTCTGCCTTCAACATATTGATAGAACCCACAGAAGCAAGATTCCGGTCTGTAATATCCGATGGCATCAAAGACAATGCCTCTTCTATATCATTATTTACCTGTTGGAACACTTTATCTGCCGGATCCCGTACCGGGAAAAGCCCGTCCTGTTTATCGGACTCAAAACCTTCCAACAATACCGGAGCGTCTCCCCATATACGGCCGATCCAGAAATAACAGAAAGCCCTTACATAATAGGCATTTGCCAACACCTTATTTTTAGCTTCTTCACTGTTAAAAGCAATATCGGGTGTGTATTTAAGGATCAGGTTTGCCTGATTGATCGTAGTATATAAATCTTCCCAATTTGTATATCCGTGGTTGGTAGGTATCTGGTTTTGATAAACCTGATCACGGGCGGTCTGCCCGGTCAATCCGTCACCCCACAATCCTGTACGATATTCTCCCCAATACATATAGCCCTGGGAAAAAGTCGATCTGAATTTATTATATAAACCATACATGGCAGATGTAGCATCTCCTTCATCCTGCCACATTGAATTCGCAGATACTTCACTTTTTTGTTGAATATCCAGATCGGCATGACAAGCAGTCAGTACCGCAAAAATCGTCAATAATAATACTGTTTTAAGTCTCATAATTTTAGATTTTTATTATGTGAGGTTTAGAATGTAACTTTTACACCTACCGAGTATTTCCGGATAGGAGGATAGTTATAATAACTGGCATTATAGGTAGTAGATGCTCCTACTTCAGGAGATACTCCTTCCACTTGCGTAAAATAATGTAAGTTATTTCCCGACAGAGTGATCGCTAAATTCTGGATCCCGAACTTCGTTAGTTTAGTAGGCGGGATATTGTATTGTAGGCTAACTTCTCGGATACACAAATAATCCCCCTTATAGTTGAATATGTTGGATGTTCGGCTGAAGTTGGCATTTCCGTCGTCCGGGTCATTGGCCGTAAACCGGGCATATTTCGTATTATCACCTGGTTGTTTCCAGGTCTCTTTTACTTTATCTATCAAGGTATAGTTATTGGCAAACGTATTCATAAAATAGCGCATTTCCGAGGTATTGTTGATAGAATGCCCTAATGCCCAATCCAGAAAAATATTCAGAGACACGTTTTTATAAGTGAAACTATTGTTCAGCCCTCCTGTAGAATGGGGAACAGTATATCCCAGGAAAAACTGATCCTGGCTATCGATATAATCTTTCCCATCTCGGGTCAAACTACCCGGACGGTTCTTCCATTCATAATCTCCGATCTCTTTCCGTCCGGCAATCCTTTGTCCGTCAGAATGACGATATCCTTTCGCAGAATTATCATACATGGCATTATCAGCCTGTGCCTGGGTTTCTATAATATAATCCACCACATATCCGTAATACCGGTAAAGCGGCTCTCCTTCGGCAGTTCCTCCGAAAGCTGTTCCGTCGGCCAATGTAATACCGCCGATACGATTACGGTCACGTCCGTTATCCGGTAGTTTTAATACCTTGTTTTTCACAAAACTCCATGTAAACTTTGAAGACCATTCAAAATCTTTGGTTTGAATATTGGTCGAACCGATTTCTATATCGAATCCGTAAAATTTCACTTCTCCGATATTGGTTTGCACATTGGCAAAACCGGTCGTATTAGGAAGTTCTTTACTGAAAAGAAGATTTTCCGTTCTCTTATCAAAATAGTCTGCATTCACCGTCAGCCGGTTATTGAATAGTGATAAGTCAAAACCCAAATCCAATTGCGTAGAAGTTTCCCACGTCAGATCCAGATTCGGCATCGTGGCGGGAACAATACCCGCAATACCGTCGTATTTTGCGTTCGTCGAATATCTTCCATACGCATCATATAATCCGATCGCATTATTCCCGGTCTGCCCATAACTGACCCTTAATTTTAGATCATCCAGATTCCTGATTCCTTGCATAAAATCCTCATCGGAAATAATCCAACCGGCTGATGCTCCGGGGAAAAAACCCCATTGATTACCCGGTGCAAAACGGGAAGAGGCATCCTGACGGAATGTGGCCGAAAAAAGATATTTCTTTTTAAAATCATAAGATAACCGCCCAAAATAGCCGATGGTAACATCCTCCGTATAATTGCTGGTTGCATTCTTCTTATTCGGCCCGGCTGTCAGTGTCGGCACTTTATCAGAACTCGCTCCATCAACTTGTGCAGCCAGTGCCTGATTGATATCTTTCTGATAGGAATATCCACCCATTACAGAAAAGGAATGATTATCAATTCCTTTATTATAGGTTGCATATACTTCCAGTTTATCCCGCCTGAGTTCACCAAAAGAAGAACTGGCCGGACGTAATCCGTTAAATTCATTCGCTTTTTGAAAACTATCGTTCTTATAATGATGATTATAGGTCGATAGTTGAGCCTCTGCCTTAAGGCCGTCTATGATCCGATAAGTCAGCTTACCAAATGCCGACAGACGTTTGTTTTCCTGGCTCTGATCATTATAATAGGCATACCATAATGGGTTGGGAGAAGTGGCATTATATCCTTTAGTGGGGGTTCCGTCTTCATTGTATTTCTTTTGTGTAGGAGGAGTTGCCAGACCACGGGAAATAACATTCATCTGGTTTTCATATTCCTGGGATTCGGTACGGGAATAATCAAACCCGCCCATAAACGATAAGAACTTATTGATATTCACGTCAATATTGCTCCGCAAATTTAAACGTGAATAATTGGTTGCAATAGCCACACCGGCATCATCCGTATATCCCAAACTTACATTATACCGGACACCTTCGTTTCCTCCGTCAAGCCCCACATAATAATTCTGCCACAGGGCTTGTTTATAAATCTCATCCTGAAAATTGTTATCCTGAAAGATCAGGGTCTTCGTCGGATCCAACGGATCCGGCATGGACTGATAACCAGCCGGCACAGATTCTCCATCGCCCAGATAACGGGTTGAATATATGGATGAAGCCGTATTACCGGAACTGGCCGAATACCCGTCCATCCAATTAAACCGTGCATTCGGGCCTACTGCAACGGCCGGACGCACAATACTCAAATAATCGGCTGCATTCATGAATTTATATAAAGTTGCAGCTTCCTGTAATGCCACATTGGCTTCAAAAGTAATGTTAGGGGCTTTATTGATCGACCCCTTCTTCGTTGTGATCAATACTACTCCATTTGAAGCTCTTGATCCGTAAATGGCTGTCGAAGCAGCATCCTTTAACACTTCTATGGATTCGATATCATTCGGATTAATCCCGCTGAACGCTCTTTCCACTCCATCAACCAGAATAAGCGGTTCATTGCTTTTATTGATAGAGGAACCTCCCCTGATACGGATGGTTGCATCTGCACCGGGAGTATTATCGTTGGAATATATCCGGGTACCCGCTATTTTTCCTTTCAATCCTTCACCTACAGTACTGATCGGAATATTCTGCAATACTTCTCCTCCTACTTTTGTAATAGCAGAAGTTACGGTACGCCTGGATTGCGTTCCATACCCTACAACGACAACCTCATCCAATCCCACGGTCAAGACATTCAGCACAACATTGATACGTTCTTGATTCGTAATCCTTATCTCCTGAGGTTGAAATCCTACATAAGAAAATTCTAAAGTGGCTCCCTGAGGCACTCTTATTTCAAAATTACCATCTATATCCGTGACTGTTCCGTGAGTAGAGCCTTTGACTACCACAGAAACGCCCGGTAACGTTTCTCCTTCATTATCATGTACTACCCCCGTAACGGTTATCTCCTGCGCCAGAAGACAGGATAATGAAGTAAATAAGAAAATAAAAAAGGCTAAAAATCGACAATTTTTTCTCATCTTTGTAATGATTTTAAGATATCCGTGTTTTAAAATTATTGTAGAAAGGGGTACTACTTGCAGGGTGTACCTCTTTCTCTATTTTCCAAAAAAACCGATCGTCTCCAGGTCTTTTCTGAGCGAATCGTATTCTTCCTTTCCGAACGGAGCAATGGGTAAACGACATTCTCCGCATTCGATCCCGATCAGATTCATAATGGCTTTTCCGCCTCTTACACCTCCCCCGTATTTGATAATTACTTTGACAACCTCGATGGATTGCATCTGAAATACCCGTGCAGACACAAGATCTCCTTCTTCCATCGCTTTCATGATATTCAAATAGACGGAAGCCAGATAATTATAGGTACTCCCTACACCGGCAACCGCACCTAACACCAATCCACAGATAAGCATTTCATCATACCCGTGCAATACTTCGAACGCCCCCTTGTCAAGATGGATACAGTCTCCCATCTCCATCAGGTTATTGTGCGTATATTTCACACCCGCCAGGTTGGGTATCTCCTGTTTTCCTTCCCGTAAAAATTGGGCAACAGATAGACTAACCCCTGTCATTGCAGGCATGTTGTAATAGTAAAATGGAAGTTCAGCAGCTGCAGCCGCTACCGGCTTAAAAAAATTTATAAGGTCGCGCACTGAAGAAGGTTTAAAAAACCCGGGAGCAATGGAACCGATACCCCAGGCTCCGGTCTCTGCCGCGTGACGGGAAAGCTCCATCGATTCGCGTTGATTATCGCTACCCACATGTGCAATTACTTTAAAACGCCCTTCAGCCGCTTTTACCCAATGTTCCAGGATCAGCTTCCTCTCTTCCGTCGTCAATGAGGTGAATTCGCCCGTTGTTCCACATACAAACACACCCGAGATACCCGAATCAGCGATATGCTGTGCATATTGATCTATGACGGCATAATGAATATCGCCATTCGGAAGCATGGGGGTAAAAGTTGCAGCAACCAAGCCTTTTAGTCTCTGATAATTTTTCATTTTGATTTATTGATAAGATAATTAGTATTTAATTACGTACTATCCCAAGATAGCCGGTAAGTTATTTCTCTGTCGATGCATTCTTTTCCTGACGGAGAAATATTTCCCTAATGGTACGTTTTCCTCTCCTGCCGACAGGTTATTGTTCTAATGGTACAATCTGTCCCTCATAAACAAGAGGTATTCTTATTCCGGGTTTTATTTCTCCGCTGGTAATATAAAATTTGTTTTCCCGTATGGCAATATTGGTAGTAACCGGAACGGGAAAAGGCACTATTCCCTCATGGACGAAGGTATTCGACATAGGGCTGTATACCCTGATGATATTCTCAAAACCCGGATGTTCGTACGATCCGGGAAGCAACTTCGCAACTCCACCGAAGAAGACAATGTTATCCAGATTCACAAGTGCGGTTCCCGCCATCACCGGAAAAAATCCCTGAAGTTGCGTCCACCTGTTTATATCCGGATCATACCTGTGCCCGTCTGTTAATACCTCCACATAACCGGAGGAACGATAATCCCGCCCACTGAAAAGATAAAAACCGGGATACCCTCCGTTTTCAATGGCAACACTCACTGCATAACCCCGGGTACTGCCGTCCCAGGAAGGTAACGTAACCCAACCTTTGTTTTTATGATCAAGATCCAATACGAAAAAGTGATTCGTCGCATTTTCCTCGATCATCTTCTCCTGACCTCCGGCTATATATATTTTATTATTCAAAAGCGCACCTGTAGCATTTGCTAAAGGGACCGGCAAGGAAGGCCAATCATAAGAGAGCTTAAAAACTCCCCCTTCCTTATAGATGAGGAAGACATCATCAAAACACCGTTTCATGTCACATCCTCCTATACACAGCAGACCTTCTGCCAATTGTATGGACACGCCATAGGCAATAGCTGCAGGCAGAAAATCAGTTATAATCCCCCACTGAAAATCCAGGGTGTCCGTATATGCATGATAAAGTGTTCTCTCCCAACTCTTTTTTCCTCCCTCCCATGGCATCTTATCAGGAAAATTTGCTCCTCCCGCAATAATCAGTTCATTGCCGACAAATCCCGAAAAAGCGCCGGCAACTCCTTTGTTTTCTTCATTATCATGAAGGGGAGGAAGGGAATTCGATTTATTCCATTGTATCTCCCATTCTATCTGACAAGGCAATGGCAGACTATCCATTGTATACATAACAGAAGTAACGCCCATGGCAATTAAAAAAGATATTATTGTTTGACAACGCATTTTTGATGATGAATAGTTTCGTTCTTTTGTCGGATGAAAATCTTATAAACCTCGAAATGTTGTTCCAGTGCCTTTCTGTATCCGTCCTCATCATTTTCTTTCAGATAGTGTAACAGATCCTGATGGGTTACAATCCGTCCTTCTTCTTTGAGTTTTATATTGATGGGAGCCAGGTATTCCTTGAATTTGTCTTTTACAAAGGTCATCACGGGATGCACAATATTCTGGAATTCAGCGATTGTTTTATTCCCTGTTATCTGATACAATCTCGTATGAAAAGTAAATTCGCTGAAAGGCGCATATTCGTTGTTCTCATACATAATACTTACTTTCACAATTTCTTCAAGATCTTCGATGTCTTTCGGCATAATATTTCTGAAAATATCGCTGCATATACCCATCTCTAAAGCAATCCTGAACCCCAGGATATCAAATAACGCATCTTCGCTTAAAATACGGGGATCTACCACCCGTTTCATTCCACCCAAGATAGATGGCTCCGAAAGGATCATACCCCGTCGGGTACGGGTTTCAATCATCCCCATCATCTTTAACCGGCTCAACGCTTCGCGTAATACACTCCGGGCCACACCTAAGGAAGCCGACAATTCCATTTCATTCGGAATAGGATCCCCCGTTTGAAGATTTTTCTCTCTAAAATAGGTCAAAAGTTTGTCCTCTACCTGGTCTACCAGCGTAACAGAATTATTTTGAATTTTCAGTCTTTCCATGAGTAAACGCTATTTTCAATATTTTGTATGGTATATATGAATTATATGATTTGTCCGACAAATATACAGCAAATATTTTTTAATAAGCAAAGACCAATTTATATTTTAACTATCAAAACCCTATTCATTAACTTTAATTCACCTATTTGATTTTTTCAGGGATATTTTTTAACTTTTAGGAAAATTACGAAGTCAATTATGGATACCTGTATCCCGGCAGTAATGATTAAATCAATAGTTCTCTCAATAAACTTTAATCATTGCCATATAGGCCTGATCAAAAGTTTAAATGATTATCCGCAGTTATTCCTAAAGAATTTAGCGGGAAAAAGTTATAAATAAGTTTCAAAAATGCTTGTGCAATTCACTGATATTCATTATATTTACATCGCTAACGATATAAAGATTCAAGCT
>JAQVEB010000343.1 GCA_028698105.1 Petrimonas sp.
CAGTAATCAATAATATTTTCACCCCAGTCGGTCATCAATCCTCCGGCATAGTCCCAAACCCCGCGGAAATTGAAATGAACGCGATTTTGGTTGAAAGGGCGTTTCGAGGCTGGTCCCAACCAAAAATCATAATCAACGCCGGCTGGAGGATTGCTATCGGGAACAACCGGGATAGATTTCATCCATCCTTGATATGACCATGTTCGAACAGTGCGTATTTTCCCCAGTTTTCCCGAATGAACGAATTTAACCGCATCTTGCCAATGTCTATCGCTTCGTTGCCATTGACCGACCTGAACCACACCATTGTAACGATGAGCAGCTCGTTCCATAAGGTTGATTTCTTCGATATAATTGGCTAAAGGTTTTTCGCAATAAATGTGTTTCCCTTGCTGCAGCGCATAAACAAAAGGCAGACAGTGCCAGTGATCGGGTGTTCCGATAATGATGACGTCAATGCCGGGTTCTTCCAGTAATTTTCTGAAATCTTTGAAACCTTTGGGTTTATATCCTTGAATTTTTTCGACATCTGCAATGCGTTTATTGAGTACGTTTTCGTCCACATCGCACAGTGCAGCGCATTCGGTATCGGGCTGTTTTAAAAATGCCTCAAGATCGGAGAATCCCATCCCATTCACACCAATAACGCCGCAAACCAGTTTTTCATTGGCTCGTCGGTATGAATTCATCGCGCGAGGCATAGAGGACGCCCATCCCAGTCCTGCCGTGGCTAGTGCCGAGTGTTTGATAAAAGATCTTCTGTCCATTTTTTTTCGATTTTTAGTACTTGATTTTACTCTTCACGCTTTTTCATGGCTTTGTCGAATGCCACATCTGAGGGAGCAAAGTCCACTTTTTTTACGAAATGACAGGATTCGATAGCACCTGCTTCGCGATCCATACCACTGTCTTCCCATTCTACGGACAGGGGACCTTGATAGCCGATATCATTAAGGGCTCTGATAATGTTTTCGAAATTAATTTTTCCATGACCGAGGCTTCGGAAATTCCAATATCGACGGTTATCGCCAAAATCGGCATGGCCACCGTAAATGCCGATTCCCATCGGAACGTCACTCCAGTAAACATCTTTCATGTGGACATGAAAAATGCGGTCGGGAAATTCATAAATGAATCGCACATAATCAACATGCTGATATCCGAGATGACTGGGATCATAATTGAAGCCGAAAGCCGGGTGATTCTTCACGGCTTGGAGAGCAAGATGGGCGGTATGAATATCAAAAGCGATTTCTGTGGGGTGAACTTCGAGTGCAAATTTTACGCCCATTTTTTGAAATTCGTCAAGTATAGGAATCCATTGCTTGGCAAATTCTTTATATCCTTTTTCGATCATGCCGTCGGGTATAGCAGGAAATGAATATAGCATATGCCAGATAGGGCTTCCGGTAAAACCCACTACCGTATCTATCCCAAGCATTTTGGCCGCTTTGGCAGTTCTGATAATTTCCTCTGCTGCGCGTTGTCGAATCCCTTCGGGATTTCCATCGCCCCAGATATAATCGGGTAAAATTCCTTTGTGACGTTCGTCGATGATTGCATCGCACACACATTGTCCAACCAGATGGGTGGATATGGTATATAGTTCGAGCCCATATTTCTTCAGGAGTATTTTTTTCTCATCACAATAAGCCTGATCGGCTTTATCGATTTCCATGTGATCACCCCATGTGCAGAGTTCGAGCCCATCATATCCGAATGATTTTGCTTTTTCGCACATTTTTTCGATGGGTAGATCCGCCCATTGTCCGGTATATAATGTTACTGGTCTTGACATATTTGTTGAAAAATTAAAAATGTTGCCTTTGAAGGATTCTTTACGGTAAATCAGGAAATTTCACCCACTTGGTTGTGTCGTCATAACCTGCTTTCACTATTGTTTCTATAAATTGCATTCCTCGAACACCGTCTTTTATTCCCGGAAAATCGAGCATTTCAGGTGTTGGTTCCTTTCCGTCCATTTTAGCCATTACCGTTAAAGCAAAATTCCGGTAAATGTTGGCAAAAGCTTCAATGTAACCTTCGGGATGACCTCCGGGTGTTCGGCTGTTATGGATCGCTACGGAGCTATTCATGCTGGTACCTACGCGCAATACCTGCAAGGGTTTGTCTATCCATTTTACGATAAGCGAGTTTGGATCATGTTGCATCCACTCGAGGCCTCCTTTTTCGCCGTAAACTCGTATCTTGAGGGGGTTTTCCTCTCCTGCGGCTACTTGGCTTGCCATTAAAACGCCGGTGGCTCCGTTGTTGAAACGCAAGAGTGCTGCACCGTCGTCATCGAGTTGTCTGTTGGGTACAAAAATAGAAAGTTCGGCACATATCTCGGTTACTTTCAGTCCTGTGATATATTCAGCCAAGTGATGTGCATGCGTACCTATATCTCCCATACACCCTGCTTTACCGGATCGTTTGGGATCGGTACGCCACGATGCCTGGATATTACCTTGATTTTCAACATCACTCGCAAGCCAACCTTGTGGATATTCTACATATACTTTGCGAATTTTTCCGAGCTCGCCATTTGCTACCATTTGTCTGGCATGTTTTACGGCAGGGTATCCCGAATAGGTATGGGTAAGTGCCAGGATAAGTCCGGTTTCCTCGACTTTATCCTTTAGTTTCAACGCTTCTTCGAGCGTAAATGTGATGGGTTTGTCGATTACCACATGAAATCCGTTATCCAGTGCCATCATAGCCGGTCCAAAATGCACGGAGTTAGGTGTAACAATCGAAACAAAATCCATTTTTTCACCTTCCGGAAGTTGCGCTTCTTTTTCGAACATCTCCTGATAAGTTTCGTAAATCCGTTTATCCGGGAGATGGTAAAGTTTCCCCGATTCTTTAGAAATGGAGGGGTTGGAGCTGAAACACCCACATACCAGTTCTATCTGGTTGTCCATTAAGGCAGCATGACGATGAACGGCACCGATAAATGCTTTGATTCCCCCACCTACCATTCCCATTTTGAGTTTTCTGTTCATGATACAAGGTACATTTAGTGTTGTTGATGATATTTTCGGCTCTAAAATTAGTTATTCTTTTAAAGGAAAACAACTTTCCTCCTAAAAATAAGCTTGAATT
>JAQVEB010000344.1 GCA_028698105.1 Petrimonas sp.
CCCTAAAGGAGGCTGTGTAAAAAGTAAAACGAACTATCAAATTGTCATTCTGAATGGAGCTTTAGCGAAATGAAGAATCTAATCAGCTTGACAATATAGATGTTTCACTTCGTTCAACATGACAAAATGAAACCGACATAGTATTTTTTACACAGCCTCTTTATGACGTGGAATTAAAGAACAGAAAAAAGGCTTTAGCCAAATTTTAGCTGTAAAACTTGGGCTAAAGCCCAATGTTGTAACTCATTCTTATCCACGTCATAAATGACGTGGCAATTAAAATAAGAATAAGAGAGTTGTCTAAGGTTGAGTACTTATTTTTTTAACTTTACTAAATAAGCAATATAAACTTCATCTCAATTATCAGTAGGTATGACTAAACAACAACTTTTCAACCAAATACAACAAAAAAAATCGTTTCTCTGTGTAGGACTGGATACGGACATCAGGAAAATCCCCGAACATTTGCTGGATTCCGATGATCCCATTTACGCGTTTAACAAAGCTATTATTGATGCTACCGCACCTTATTGCGTAGCATACAAACCCAATCTTGCTTTCTACGAAAGTCATGGCTTAGCGGGTTGGCTTGCGTTTGAAAAAACGGTAGCATACATTAAACAGCGATACCCCGATCAATTTATTATCGCCGATGCCAAGCGCGGCGATATCGGGAATACCAGCGAAATGTATGCCCGCACTTTTTTCGAAACCGCCAAGGTAGATGCCGTTACCGTTGCGCCCTATATGGGCGAAGATAGCGTTACGCCGTTCCTCCATTACAACGGAAAATGGGTTATTTTGCTTGCTCTTACGAGCAATAAAGGCTCGCACGACTTCCAGTTTACGGCAGACGAAAACGGCGAGCGTTTGTTCGAGAAAGTGCTGCGCACTTCGCAAACCTGGGCAACGGACGAGCAAATGATGTACGTTGTTGGCGCCACGCAAGGCCAATTGTTTGAAGATGTACGAAAAATAGCTCCCAACCATTTTCTGCTGGTTCCGGGTGTGGGCGCGCAAGGCGGGTCGCTGGAGGAAGTGTGTCGTTACGGCATGAACAACGAATGCGGCTTGTTGGTAAATTCCTCTCGCGTAATTATTTATGCCGACAATACCGAAGATTTTGCCGAGGCAGCACGCGAAGAAGCAAGAAAATTGCAGTTGGAAATGGCTGGAATGCTGGAAAAGTATTTGAATGGAAAAATATAGTTTTGCTGACAGGAGATTGAATGTTCATTGGAATATTCTTCAAATGAAAGTGTTAATAGAAAATGCAAAGATGCAAAATGGGTCATCTTTTGTAAGCTATGCTGCGTTAGAAGGACGAATTGCAATAGAAAGAATTGAATTTTCAATTTTATTAGGTGCTGCAAATCAATCAAATTTAGAATTATCCAAATGGTTAAATATAATAAGTCAATATCAAGGTATACAAAAGGTTAATAATCAGTTAAATGCTTTAAAATATAAATATCAAACATTCACTGAAGCTTTTGCTAAAGCTGTGGTTGGGATGAATATAAAATATTTTGATTTCAAGAAAGCAGAAGAATTAAAAAATAATTTATCGCAATACATCCATATTTACGCTAAAAAGGAAGACGATTTTATCTTCAAAAGTGATTTTATTCAAGATGGAATAAAACTTATAGAAAGTGTTATTTCATTTATAAATATGTATAACAATCCAACTGAGAAAGGATACACTTATGCAATTTTGGACTTTAACTCTCTGAAAAATGGGATGGATTTAGAGTTTTACGATTGGCTTAAAAGTAAAAATGATAATGTAGAAATACTTACTGAACGTCTTAGAGAAATAGTAAATAATTCTGAATAAATGCTCCAAAAGCGAAAAATAATCAACGATCCCGTTTTCGGGTTTATCAATATTCCCAACGATTTTGTGTACGATGTAATTCAGCATCCGTATTTGCAACGGCTGAACCGCATTCGCCAGTTGGGACTGGCGCCTTTCGTGTATCCCGGAGCGCAGCACACGCGTTTCCATCACTCCATCGGAGCCATGCATCTAATGGACGAGGCGCTTACCAACCTCAGGCAAAAAGGACACGAAATAACGGATGAAGAATTCAACGGCGCGCTGGCGGCAATACTGCTCCACGATGTAGGCCACGGGCCGTTTTCACACGTGCTGGAGCACACCATTGTGGAAAACATTCACCACGAAGCGCTCTCGCTGCTGCTTATGCAGCAAATGAACGCAGCGTGGAACGGTGCGCTGCAAACAGCGATTGATATTTTTACGGACAATTACCCAAAACGGTTTCTTCACCAGTTGGTTAGCGGTCAACTGGATGTCGACCGGCTGGATTATTTGCGGCGCGACAGTTTTTTTACGGGTGTGATTGAAGGAAACATCGGCTCGGCGCGTATCATAAAAATGCTGGATATTCGGAACGATCAACTGGTGGTTGAATCAAAAGGGATTTATTCCATCGAAAACTTCCTGATGTCGCGCCGATTGATGTACTGGCAGGTATATTTACACAAAACGGCCGTGGCGGCGGAAAAGATGATGATCAACACGCTCAGGCGCGCCAAAGAGCTTTCGATGAACGGCGAAAAATTGTTTGCCTCCCCTGCCCTCACCTATTTTTTGCGGAACGAAACCACACTTTCCGATTTTGAAAACAACGGCGAAGCGTTGCAACAATTTGCCAATCTGGACGATAACGATATCTGGTCGGCCCTGAAAGTTTGGGTGGAATATCCTGATAAAGTGCTTTCGATATTAAGTAACGGTATGGTTAACAGAAAGTTATTTAAGATTGAAATCACCAACGAAAAGCAAAGCCCTGCGAAATACGATGAATACCTCCATCGGTTTATGCAAACGTACAATATTACCGCGCACGAAGCCGGTTACCTGCTTTCGGCAGACCGTATCTCGACCAACATGTATTCAAAAGAAGACGACAGCATTGATATTCTCTACAAGAACGAAACCATCAAAGATATTTCCAAAGCGTCGGATATGATGAATATTGAATTGCTGTCTAAAAGCGTGGAAAAATTCTATTTCGCATATTTCAGAACGTGAAACACCCTTATTCGGATTTCGCCGTAGGAA
>JAQVEB010000345.1 GCA_028698105.1 Petrimonas sp.
CGTAATCAACAGGTTTCAACAGCACGGCCTTCTCTTTTCGCGAAGCCAGTTCCACACTGCCATATCCGCCTATCAATACGTAAGGTTTGTAATTATTCACCCTGCCAGCTGCCATTTTCAACTGAACCGGCACATAAAGATAATTGTTTTTGATAGACGTCTTGAATTCCGCTCCCGATGTTTTTTCCCTGAAAACAAAGCTTTTACTCCCTAAATAAAGCGTTGGCACAGCGCGCAGGTTCACATAACGGCTCAGATAAACATCGCCGATGAGGCCAACATTGAATCCGGGCGAGTAGGAGGGAATTTCGGAGAACCAAACCTCTCCGTTTTCGTTCACAAACCCCGATTGGGTGAGGATCAGATCCTGCGCATGCAGCCCGAGCGTAAAACCGAAATGATACACGCGCTGATCGGCATACGGCTGGTGTTGCAGTTTCCGTTGCTGCGCAAAAAGGCTGGCCGTAAAAATCAAAAGCGCCAGAAAAAAAAACGTACGTTTCTGTGTACTCATCATTCCTAAAACGTTTCAGACAGAAAGATATTATACAAAACAGCAAAAACATTTCGGACCTTTGTTGTCATTATGCCGGCGAACAACCATTTTTCTGATTTACAGTTTTTTTGCGCTTCCGGCAAAAATAAATGTGTATTTCTTGCTCAACAATTGACAGTATTCCTTAAAATCCATTTGATTATCCGAAAAAACTGCGTATATTTGCACCGATTTTTAAACGGATAATACAAAAATTTATCTATAACATTAACTCATAAAAAATTATCAGTATTATGGCTTACGTAATTAATGAAGATTGTATTGCTTGTGGTACTTGTATTGATGAATGTCCTGTGGATGCTATATCTGAAGGCGACATCTATGTAATTGATCCCGATGTATGTACAGATTGCGGCACTTGTGCCGAAGTTTGTCCTACAGAAGCAATTCATCCGGCATAATCATAGAAATAGCTATGAGATGAAAAAGGTTGGGCGAAATTCGTTCAACCTTTCTCTCTTTTTGCAAACCGTGAAAAGTTTATGGCCGATAACGAAAAAAAACGCCTCTTTCGGGGCGTTTTTTCGTATGGTGTGTTAACAGGATTTTTATCCGTTTACTTTTGCCATGTGAGCAATGAGGTCGAGGACTTTGTTTGAATAACCCCATTCGTTATCGTACCAACTGATTACTTTTACGAAAGTCGGGCTCAGTTGGATACCTGCTTTTTCGTCGAAGATGGAAGTGCGTGCATCGCCGATGAAG
Source organism: Petrimonas sp. (assembly GCA_028698105.1). GTDB lineage: Bacteria > Bacteroidota > Bacteroidia > Bacteroidales > Dysgonomonadaceae > JAQVEB01. The sequence goes on from JAQVEB010000345.1 coordinate 1,262, forward strand.
TCGCTCGATACAACAGCTTCGTCGGTATATCCGAGGATGCCTTTCAGTTCGCCTTCAGAAGCTTCTTTCATTGCTTTGCAAATTTCTTCGTAATTGGTTTCTTTTGCAAGACGAACGGTGAGGTCAACTACAGAAACGTTGAGCGTAGGAACGCGCATAGACATACCTGTGAGTTTTCCGTTCAGTTCGGGAATAACTTTGCCCACTGCCTTGGCAGCTCCGGTTGAAGACGGAATAATGTTGGCCGAAGCAGCGCGTCCGCCTCTCCAGTCTTTGGAAGAAGGCCCGTCAACGGTTTTCTGGGTAGCCGTTGTGGAGTGTACGGTTGTCATCAAACCTTCCAGTACGCCGAATTTATCGTTAAGAACTTTTGTAATAGGAGCTAAGCAGTTGGTTGTGCATGAAGCGTTGGAAACGAATTGCTCGCCTTTGGTGTAGGTGTTTTCGTTTACGCCGCAAACGTACATGCGCGTGTCGTCTTTCGAGGGAGCCGACATAACTACGTATTTGGCGCCTGCGTCAATGTGGCCCTGAGCTTTGTCTTTCGAAAGGAATAAACCGGTAGATTCAACTACGTAGTCAGCACCTACTTCTCCCCATTTCAAGTCTGCGGGATTTTTTTCCGCGGTTACGCGGATGGTTTTTCCGTTTACCACCAAATGTCCGTCTTTCACAGCGATTTCGCCTTTGAACTGGCCGTGAATCGTATCGTATTTCAACATGTAAGCGATGTAATTTACATCGAGCAAATCGTTAATACCTACAACCTGAATGTCGTCTCTTGTTTGAGCTGCGCGGAAAACCAAACGTCCGATGCGGCCGAATCCGTTGATACCTACTTTAATCATAATTTGTTGAGTTTTATTTGTTAAAAAGTTTCCTAAATACTATCTTTCTAATTGAGTTACAAAAATACGAAATGTTTTTGTTTTTAACGAATGATTCGTGGTAAAAACTGTAAAATTCACAACCGATCGTTTCATTTGTAAAAAACTTTTTTAAAAAAATTTGTATATCAAATATCATTTTGTTTATTTTTGTCCATTGTTGTCCGATAGATTATAAGATTTGCCTGTAAGGCAACATTTTCATAACCGTATGCAAACCCGATGATAATCGGGTGCAGCTTACGGCAGTTGGCACAAAACACATACTGCCTGTAAGGCAGGATTTTATAAAAGTCCGACCACTTCGGGTCGAGGATTGATTGAGATATTTGCACCGTAAGCCAGGCTACGCTGGCATAAGTCCCGATAGCTATCGGGAGAAAATATGGCTTTCCAAGCCCTGCGTCCAAACTTACACCGGAATAGGCTATAACAAGGCTTTTCGGAAGAAAATTGGACGTTTTTATCGGACAACACTGATTTTTTGTCCATCGGATTTATTCGGAAACGGAATCACAGCCGATCAAAATAGGCCAAATAGAGTGAGATTGAAAATGATTACACACATCAACCACTAAAACGCACATAAAGCTAAGGTGTTGAATATGTGAAGCATCAGCTTAAATAATTGCAAAATAATGTTTAACGATTACTCCATTATTGATATAGCCGTAAGCGCGGTCTTGTTTTTGATCATGTTTGGGATTGGTTTGTCGCAAACAACCTCAAATTACAAACGACTGTACAGAGCGCCAAAAGCGCTGCTTTTGGGATTGCTTGCCCAAATGATCCTGCTTCCCGTAATCTCTTTTTTAATTGTTGCTTTTGCCGATATGCCGCCCAAACTTAAGGTAGGGTTTATCATTTTATCGGCATGCCCCGGCGGAACAACCTCGGGGCTCATCAACTACCTGTTTAAAGGAGACGTGG
>JAQVEB010000056.1 GCA_028698105.1 Petrimonas sp.
AAATGACAGATAGGATAAACATATTCAGAAAAAAAGCAACCGACGTGTGGGTCAACGTTTTCTGGAAGCATCCGGCGCATTTGTGGGCGCTTAAGGTGACGGTTTCCATTGCTTTTTTGCTGATCCCTGCCGAGCTTCTTTTTCATAACTCGTTTATTGGAACAACACTTGCGTTGGGAGTGGTTGCCATGTCGCTCGGCGAAACCGATGTGCATCCGCGCGGACGGATGAAATCGGCCGCCATTGCGCTGACGCTGTTTTTTGTAACGAGCAGCATCGTGGAACTGGTTTTGCCGTTTCGGGCATACTTTGCCGTTGTATTGTGTCTTCTCGTATTTTCGCTGATCATTGCAGGTGGTATGAATTTCCGCCTTCAGGGAGTAAGTTTCGGCGCGCTGCTTATCCTTGTGTACACGATGCTGGGAGCCGACAGCAGCGAGAAATGGCTCCATCAGCCCGTGTTGTACACCATCGGAGCCTTCGGGTATTCGGTAATATCAATTTTGTTGTTACACTACAGGCCGTTTCGGTTGTTAAAGGAACAATTGGCGCGTGGTTTCGGGTATCTGGGAGAATACATCGGCGTGAAAGCCGATCTCTTCCCGAGCAAACATCAGGAGCAGGTGCAGATACGTAATCAGTTGGCACAAAAGAATATCGAACTGGCGCAGCAGATTGAATCGTGCAAAAACGATCTGTACAGTTATTCCGAAGAGAGTAATCCGAAAACGCGTCAAGAGGTGAACAGGTATTACCGGAAATGGTTTCTGTTGCAGGAAATGCAGGAACGAGCCACTTCGAGCCACGAGCAGTACGATGTGCTTTCGCGCCAGGTGGATAACGTGGAACTGATCGAAGGTTTCGGGCAACTCATGCGGGAACTTGCCGCCGCCGTACAGCTCTATTCCGAGTCGCTGCTTACCGATCAACCGTACAAGCATCCGCTTTCGCTGACATGGACGACATCGGCATTGCAAAAGATGCTCGAAACGCAACGTCACGAAACGCATTATTCCACGTTATCGCTTTTGATGAACAACCTTACGGGACTGGAAGAAAACCTCCGGAAGGAGGAGGAGACCGTCGCGCAGATTGACGTGTCCGAATTCAACACCCGCAGGCCGGAAAGAAAGCGGCTGAAACAAGTGTTAACGCCCCACCATCCCCGTTTCAGGTTTGCCGTGAGGCTCACGCTGGCGATGCTGCTGGGATATGGTATCATGTATTTTTTCCGCATCGAAAAGGGCGCGTGGATATTGTTGACTTCGCTTATCGTGTTTCAGCAAACGTACAGCGCTACGCGCATGCGGTTGTTTCACCGGGTGTTAGGCACACTCTTCGGAGTGGTTTTGGGTGTTGCATTGGCTCATTTGCTGCCCACGCTTCCCGGACAAATACTGCTCCTGCTGTCTTCGATTTACCTGTTTTATTACTGGTTGAAAAAGAATTACACCGTGGCGGCCATCTTCATTACCGTATTTGTGCTGGCAGCGTTTAACGTGCTTTCGGATCAGGGGATAGCGGTGATGGCGCCGCGGATCATTGATACGCTTATCGGCGGTGTTTTGGCTTATCTGATCGTCCGTTTCATCTGGCCGGACTGGCAATACAAACAACTGCCCCGGTTGTTGCTGAACGCCGTGATAAAGAACAAACGTTATTTCGAGAGCATTTACGACGGATCGGTTTCGGAAGAAGATTATATCCACAACCGGCGCACGGCGCACAATGCCGATAACGCGCTCACATCGGCCTGGAAAGGGATGCGGCTGGAGCCCAAAAGTAAGCGAAGCTATCAGGAGAAAGCGTTTAACCTTACCAACCTGAATCATGCCCTGCTTTCGTATATTTCTGCTTTTGGGGTACATAAGTCCACGGAATCGCTGTCGGAAAAAGAATACGATTTTTGCCGCGATGTGAGCAGTGTGCTCGGATTTGTTTCGGAATCGCTGACGAATGCGGTTGCCGGAGCCGAATATGAAGCACGGCTTCAATTGGCAAACCGGTGGGAAGATAGCATCGCAGAGATAAAATCCGATGCCGAAAATAGGCGGATGGTGCTTATTTACAACATTGCGCGTGTTTCACGCGAACTATTGACGGAGGTACGGGAGATACACGAATTGTACGGAAACACAAAACACCAAGGTGAGTCGCCAAATGTTTAAAATAGCCTGCGTATATGTTTGATAAGGTGTTTACGAAACGTTTTTTTTGTGTTATCTTTGCAACTTTATCGGCTTTGCCGTAATTAATTCCGAATTAATCGGAACGTTATTCAGTTGTAATTTACTCGCTTTGCTCGTGTTATTGGTCGTGGCGTTGAATTATTTTTCTCCACGATTAATTACAATTGAATAACTATTGAATAACTATTGAATATCAAATGAATACCGATTGAATAAATTGATTACAATTCTCGGCATAGAATCATCCTGCGATGACACATCGGCGGCAGTAATCCGCGATGGCGTCATCCTTTCCAACGTGATATCCGGCCAGGCCGTGCACGAGCGTTATGGCGGCGTGGTACCAGAACTGGCTTCGCGGGCACATCAGCAGAATATTATTCCTGTGGTGCACGATGCCCTGAAGCAGGCGGGAGTAACGAAAGAAGAAATTTCGGCGGTGGCGTTCACGCGCGGACCGGGATTGTTGGGTTCGCTGTTGGTGGGCACATCGTTTGCCAAAGGCTTTTCGTCGGCGCTGAATATTCCGATGATTGACGTAAACCATTTACAGGCACACGTGTTGGCGCATTTTATTAAAGAGGATGAAAACGATACCAATCAGCCGGAATTTCCGTTTCTGTGCCTATTGGTTTCGGGTGGAAATTCGCAGATAATTTTGGTAAAATCGCACGACGAAATGGAAATCATAGGGCAAACCATTGACGATGCCGCGGGCGAAGCGTTCGATAAGTGCGCCAAAGTGATGGGATTGGGTTATCCCGGCGGCCCCATCGTGGATAAGCTTGCGAAGCAAGGAAACGCGGAGCGTTTTTCGTTCAGCAAGCCGCGCATTGCGGGATACGATTATAGTTTTAGCGGATTGAAAACATCGTTTTTATATTTTTTGCGGGACGAATTGAAGACCGATCCCGATTTTATCGAAAAAAACAAGGAAGACCTTTGTGCATCGTTGCAGAAAACCATCGTGGATATTCTGATGGACAAACTATGCCATGCTGCCAAGGATTTGAAAATACGGGAAGTAGCCGTTGCGGGCGGCGTATCGGCCAATTCGGGATTGCGTGCCGCATTCGAAGAATACAGTCGCCGCTATGGTTGGAAAATTCATATCCCCAAGTTCGCTTACACAACCGATAATGCGGCGATGGTGGCTATTTCGGGGTATTACAAGTATCTGAAAGGCGAGTTTTGCGGATATGATGCGGCGCCGTATGCGAGGGTGGAGATTTAATTCGTAATTGAGAATGCATAATGCATAATTGAGATTTCGCTATAATTAAAAATAAACGCTATGGCAAAAATAAACGTTGAAAATACCGAAATAACGATTGTAAAGGTCAATGAGTCGGATTATATTTCGTTGACGGATATTGCGAAATTTAAAACAGATGATTCAAACGCTGTTATCGCAAATTGGATACGCAACCGAAATACCATAGAATTTTTAGGTATTTGGGAAACTTTATACAATCCCAATTTTAAACCCCTCGAATTCGAGGGGTTTAGAAAAGAGGCAGGATTAAACGCTTTTACGCTTTCGCCTTTAAAATGGGTTAACTCTACAAATGCTATAGGATTTATTGTAAAATCAGGAAGATATGGTGGAACTTATGCCCACAAGGATATTGCTTTCAAATTTGCGGCGTGGATTTCGGTTGAGTTCGAACTATATATTGTAAAAGAATTCCAACGCCTCAAAGAAAAAGAGCAAGCTCAAATCGGTTGGTCGGCAAAGCGGGAATTGGCAAAAATAAACTATCGCATTCATACAGATGCCATCAAGCAAAACCTGATTCCCGAAGAATTGACATCGCAGCAGACATCCATCGTTTACGCCAATGAAGCCGATGTATTGAATGTGGCATTGTTTGGCAAAACGGCGAAGCAATGGCGTGATTAAAATCCCGAACTCAAAGGAAATATTTGTGATTATGCATCCATCAACGAGCTGATTTGTTTATCGAATATGGAAAACTTGAATGCAGTTTTCATCAACGAAGAGATGTCGCAACAAGAACGATTGATAAAGCTCAACAAAATTGCTATTCAGCAAATGAGTGTGTTGAGTGAAGTGGAAGAACGAAAATTATTAAAATAAATCTGCGTAGTTTGCGCCCTAATTTGCGCAAATCAGCGAGAGAAAAATATATACGAAAAAATATGTCAGAAAAAACAAATCACACCATTGAGGAACCCAAAAAATCCTTCAATTTCATTGAGCAAATCGTTGAAAACGATTTAAAAGAAGGTAAAAACGACGGACGAATCCAAACCCGATTCCCGCCCGAACCCAACGGCTACCTCCACATCGGCCATGCCAAAGCCATTTGCCTGGATTTCGGCATTGCGGAAGATTACAATGGCATCTGTAACCTTCGGTTTGACGATACCAACCCTGTGAAAGAAGACGTGGAGTACGTGGATTCCATCATGGAAGATATCGAGTGGCTCGGATTTCATTGGGAGAACGTTTTTTACGCATCCGATTATTTTCAGCAATTGTGGGATTTTGCCCTCAAACTCATCAACGAAGGCAAGGCGTACGTGGACGAGCAATCGGCCGAAGAAATCGCACGGCAGAAAGGCACACCCACCATTCCCGGTACGCGCAGTCCGTATCGCGACCGCCCTATTGCCGAAACGCTGGAACTTTTCCACAAGATGAACAGAGGCGAGATTCCCGAAGGGAAAATGGTGTTGCGCGCCAAAATAGACATGGCATCGAGCAACATGCACTTCCGCGACCCGATCATCTACCGCGTTATCCACATCCCGCACCATCGCACCGGAACGCAGTGGAAAGCCTATCCGATGTACGATTTTGCCCACGGGCAATCCGATTATTTCGAAGGCGTTACGCACTCGCTCTGCACGTTGGAGTTCGAGGTACATCGTCCGCTCTACGATTGGTTTATAGACCAACTCGCCGACAGCGACTATCGTCCGAGACAAATCGAGTTCAACCGCCTGAATATGACCTACACCATGATGAGCAAGCGTAAACTGCTCCAACTCGTGCAGGAAAAACTGGTCTCGGGCTGGGACGACCCGCGCATGCCCACGCTTGGCGGCTTGCGCCGCCGCGGTTACACGCCGCAATCCATCCGCAATTTTGTGGACAGCATCGGCTATACCAAATACGATGGAATGATTGACGTTTCGTTGCTCGAATTTGCCGTGCGCGAAGACCTCAATAAAAAAGCCATGCGCGTATCCGGCGTTATTGATCCCGTAAAACTCATTCTTACCAACTATCCCGAAGATCAGGTGGAAGAAATGGAGGCTGTGAACAATCCCGAGGATGAGTCTATGGGAAGTCGGCAGGTGAAATTTTCGCGCGAACTGTGGATTGAGCGCGATGATTTTATGGAAGACGCACCCAAAAAATATTTCCGCCTTACGCCCGGTAACGAAGTGCGCCTGAAAAACGCGTACATCGTGAAATGTACCGGATGCAAAAAAGATGAAAACGGAAACGTTACCGAAGTGTGCGCCGAATACGATCCGCAAACCAAAAGCGGCATGCCGGATTCAAACCGTAAGGTAAAAGGAACCATCCACTGGGTTTCCGTACCGCATGCATTGAATGCCGAAGTACGGTTATACGACCGACTTTTCATGGTGGAAGACCCTTCGGAGGAAAAAGAAAAAGATTTCCGTGAACTGTTGAACCCCGATTCGCTTATCGTGAAGCAAAACTGCAAGATTGAAGAGTATCTAAAAGATGCTCAATCACTTGACAGCTTTCAATTTCAACGTGTAGGCTATTTCAACGTAGATAAAGATTCCACTTCCGACAAGCTGGTTTTCAACCGCACCGTGGCGTTGAAGGATTCGTGGAAAAAACAAAACGGCTAAGGGCTTGGGATTGAAAACCTCTACGCAATCCCCTCCATAAGAGGGGAAGCAAACTTTGATGAAAATTAGAGCGAACTGTTTTATCGTATTTTTCGCCCTCACTTGTGGGAGGGATGGGGAGGGGTAAAACTCGCAACACGTAACGCAACCCGAATAATGGACGAAGAACTTGACATAACCGCGTTGGTAGAAAAATACGAGCAAATGCGTGCTCTCGGCAAAAAGATGTATCTGGATGCCGATGAGTTTGCTTTGCTGGTGGATTATTATAACAGTGTAGGCGATATTGAGGAAGCCGATCGCCTTATTGAAGACGGGCTGAAAATGCACCCGGGAAGCCCGGAACTGATGATACAGAACGCCAAAAAACTCGTTTATTCCAGTATGTACGAAGAAGCAGATGCTTATCTGCAGCACATTTCGGACGACGGTAACATTGATTTGCCGTTGCTTAAAGTGGAAACCCTTTTGCATCTGGAACGAAACGAGGAAGCATCAAAGCTCATCAACGAAGTAATCTCGGCTGACATACCCGAAGACGATTTTTATACGTTTATCACCGAAGTCGGTTATCTGTACAACGATGTGGATATGTTTGACAGGGCGATCCATTTTCTGGAAGAAAGTTTAAAAATAGACGATGCGAATCCCGATGCCCTGATTGACCTGGCCTACGCGTATGAAATGAAAAACGATTTCGAGAAGGCGATTGAATTCAACAACAAGTTGTTGGATATTGATCCGTATTCGTTTGAAGGCTGGGTGAACATCGGGAAACTTCATTCCATGAACGAAGAATACGATAAGTCTGTGGATGCTTTTGATTTTGCCCTCACCATCAACGAAGGCGATATCTCAACCATGAAAATGAAAGCGCTATCGCTCTATCTGAACGATAACGTGGAAGAGGCGATACGCATCTTTGAGGAATGCCTGAAAGAGTCTCCCGATGACGAATCGCTCTACGATTCGTTGTACGAAGGCTATGAGGTCATGGAGCAGTACGACGAAATGTTGAAAATCGTCAAACGCAAGGAAGAGAAATTCGGGCCGAAAGGGATTTTGGCGAAAAAAGCACACGTGTATATTGAAAAACAGGACTTTACACGGGCAATTGAAATTTTCGGACAAATACCCGAAGAAGAAAGAAACACGTACGATTATTACATGCTTGAAGGGGAGATCGCGTTCTACAGGGGCGATCTTCAGGAATCGGAAGCGGCTTATATGAAAGCCGCATTGGAATCGCCCGACAACGAAAATGTGGTGGACCGGTTGGCAAACGTGAGCGTAGCGCGGGAGAAATACGATCAGGCCGTGGAGTATCTGGAGCAGTTACTGGAACTGGATCCCGATTACCCGACGGCAAAATCGCGGTTGGCGCTTATTCGTTTCGAGATTGGCACGAAAGAACCTTTCGACAAGATCATGGAACAATTTTCGGATGATGAACTTCGCGAGTTGCTCATCCTGATCATGAACGATCCGGCTACCGACTATTCCACACTCAATCGCGAAAAAATCCTCATCCGGTTAAACGAGGCACGTGAAAATCGCGTCCTGTTCAAAAATATAAAGTATTGATAATGAAGAAATCTATTCTGCTCTTTTTAATTTTTTGCCTGTCGGCATCGGCATTCGCACAGAGCGTTACAACCAACACAGCTTCTGTTCAAACGGCGCAAAAGCAAACCGTGTTGCAAAAGGTTGAAAAATGGTACGCCGATAACATGGGCTACGGCGCCATTACCGCACTCATGGCGGTCGAAAGCTCCTTTATTCCGTTTCCTTCGGAAATTGTGGTGCCGCCGGCGGCATACATCGCCAGCCAGCCCGACAGCAAGTTAAATATTTTTCTGATAGTGCTGTTTGCAACCCTTGGAGCGCTCATTGGAGCGTTGATCAATTATTATTTGGCCGTTTACCTCGGCCGCGTGCTCGTTTATAAATTTGCTGCCGGCAAATTGGGACATTTCTTGCTTCTGAGTCCCGAAAAAATCGCCAAAGCTGAAGTCTATTTCAACAAAAAAGGCAATATATCCACATTCATCGGCCGCCTTATTCCCGGTATCCGCCAATTAATTTCCATTCCTGCCGGATTGGCGAAAATGAATATGGCGAATTTCCTGCTTTACACGTTCCTGGGAGCCGGAATCTGGAATTCCGTTTTAGCCCTGTTGGGCTATATCGCTCACGGACAACAGGATTTAATAGAAAAATACAGTCATGAACTGTCATTCATTATTTTAGGCCTGCTGGCCATAGCCGTCGCTTATTTTATCGTAAAATGGTGGCTGAAAAAAGTGAAAAACAAACAATAAAATCATTGAATATGAACGCTGCACGCACAAATTCTTTACCGCAAAATCGTCTTGCATCCCTCGATATTCTCAGGGGATTCGATCTTTTTATGTTGGTGTTTTTCCAACCGGTCTTTGTAGCTTTTGCACGTCACTGGAAAGATGTTCCCGTCTTTTCTTTTCTGCTCAATCAATTCGAACATGCTGAATGGGTGGGATTTACCGCATGGGATATGGTTATGCCGCTCTTCCTTTTTATGGTGGGCGCTGCCATGCCTTTCTCGTTCGAGAAATACAAATCCAATCCCGATAAATCGGCAATTTACAAGAAAATAATACGGCGTTTTATCATTCTTTTCATTCTCGGGGCCATTGTGCAGGGAAACCTGTTGAGCCTCGATCCGTTAGGCGTACGCATTTACACGAATACCTTGCAAGCCATTGCCGTAGGATACGTTATTTCGGCTATTTTGTTGCTGCATTTATCCATTCGCTGGCAAATTATCACAACCGCAGGTTTGCTCATCGGGTATTGGGCGTTTCTAACTTTTCTGGGCGACTTTACGCCCGACGGAAATTTTGCCGAGATCGTGGACGAGAAGATACTGGGACGTTTTCGCGATGGCGTTACATACGATGAAAACGGCGTATGGCATTTTGCCGACTGGTATCACTACACCTGGGTCGTATCGAGTATGGTATTTGGCGTGACAACCATGCTGGGCGTTTTTTCCGGTCAGATCATGAAATACGGAACCGATCGGCTTAAAAACAGCAAGTTGCTGTTTATTATCGGTTTATCGCTGTTGCTGGGCGGATGGTTGCTCAGTTTCCAAACGCCGATCATTAAACACATCTGGTCGGCAAGTATGACGTTGTGGTCGGGCGGATGGTGCTTTCTGTTGATGGCCGTTTTTTACTTTTTTATTGATTACAAAGGCCGGTCGAAAGGCGTCAACTGGCTCAAATATTACGGCATGAACTCCATCGTGGCCTATTTTCTGGGAGAAGTCATTAATTTCAGAAGTGCCGCCCATTCCCTTCTCTGGGGACTGGAAAAATACACGGGCGATTATTATCAGGCTATCCTCACTTTCGCAAACTTCCTGATACTTTTCTTCATTTTAAGGCTGATGTACAACCTTCGGGTTTTTGTAAAAATATAAAGGTATATTTCCGTGAATGTTTCAAACGAAACCGGCGGGATAGAAAACAGGTAAAAATGAAACTCAACTTCTTCAATGTTTTGCTGATCTGTGGATTGTTTGTAGCCGGATTGGCTTCGTGCACGAAAGGAAGCAAGGCCGGTAACGATGCGTCCCTTCAATTGATCCCGTATCCCGATTCGGTTACTTTTAACAACGATTCTCTTGACATATCCGCCGGATTTAACCTTACCGTTCAGCGCATTACGGAGGATAAAAAAGCATGGTTTACCGATTATTTACAGTCGGCAGACTTGCCGGTATCAGACGGTAATAAGCTGATTTTAAATCTTATTGTAGAAGATGGTTCCGGTGAAGTGCCCGTTTCGGACGAAGGATATCGGTTGTCCGTGCACCGGAAAGGTGCAACCATAACGGCATCTTCCGAAACAGGCATATTTTACGGTTTACAATCGCTGCTCCAGCTCAGCGTGGATAAAACAAAAATTCCGTTACTCGATATTCAGGATGAACCCCGATTTTCTTACCGCGGCTTGATGATTGACTGTTCACGCCATTTTTTTCCGCTCGATTTTCTTAAAAAACAAATCAACATGATGGCGCATTACAAACTCAACAAGTTTCACTGGCACCTGACTGACGGGCCGGGCTGGCGCATCGAAATAAAAAAATATCCCGAACTTACGCAAATTGCCGCCTGGCGCACCGATTCGCTTTGGAAAGACTGGTGGGCAACCAATCCCCGGAAATACGTGAAAGAAGGCACACCGGGAGCTTACGGCGGATACTACACTCAGGATCAGGCTCGTGAACTGGTGAAATATGCCGGAGAAAGACACATCGAAATAATTCCCGAGATTGAAATGCCCGGACATTCCGAGGAAGTGCTGGCGGTTTATCCGCAATTATCGTGCACAGGGAAGCCATACACGAGTAGCGAGTTTTGCATCGGCAACCCGGAAACGTTTGTGTTTTTGGAAAATGTGCTTTCCGAGATTGCGGCTCTCTTTCCATCGAAATACATCCATATCGGAGGCGACGAAGCCAGTACGGAACATTGGAAAAACTGTCCCAAATGTCAGGCGTTGATGAAAAAAGAGGGGCTGAAAGACGAGAAAGAGTTGCAGAGTTATCTGATAAAACGGATAGAAAAATTTTTGACTTCCAAAGGAAAAAGACTTATCGGGTGGGATGAAATTATGGAAGGTGGTTTGGCGCCTGAAGCTACGGTAATGTCGTGGAGAGGAGAGGAGGCCGGCATTAAAGCGGCCGAAGCCGGTCACGATGTGATCATGACACCCGGAAAATATTGTTATTTCGATCAATATCAGGGATTTCCAGACACACAACCCGAAGCGATCGGGGGCTTTTTGCCCATCGAGAAGGTCTATTCGTACAATCCTGTGCCCGACAGCCTCACAGCAGAAACGGCAAAACATATTTTAGGCGTTCAGGCAAACATGTGGGCGGAATACATTGCCACGCAAAAACATGCCGAATATATGATCTGGCCGCGACTGCTCGCTTTGGCCGAAGTGGCATGGACAAAGCCGGAGAACAAATCGTGGGATAATTTTAAAACACGGGTAAATCACGCCATTCCTTATTTGCAAAGCAAGGGATTTAACCCGTACACCCTGAGTAAACAACCGTTTCTGGAAACGAAAACCGATAAGGAGCAAAACGCCATTCTGGTTACGTTATCGTCGGAACTGTATCCCGTGGATATTCGTTACACGACCGATGGAAGTCAACCCTCGGTTGCGTCCGAAATTTACACCGAACCTATTCTCGTAAAAGATTCCGCGTTGATTGTCGCACAATTATACCGGGGAAATGCACCCGTTGGCAATCTGGTTTTCAAACGGGTGGATTATCACAAGGCTATCGGCAAAAAAGTAACCTATGTTTCGCCATTCAGCCCTTATTATCCGGCGGGAGGAGATGAAGCGCTCGTGGATGGTTACGTGGGTGGACTAACGCATGGTGATGGACGTTGGCAGGGATTTAATGTTCCGGAAATGGAATTTATCGTAGATTTGGGTAAAACCCACTCCTTACACACGGTGAATATGAATTTCATGCAGAACGGAAACGCATGGATTTGGTTCCCAAAACAAGTTTTTGTAGAAATTTCGCAAGACGGAAATACCTTTGTTCCTTTAACGAAAATAGCGACTAAAATTGCGAAAAATGCCGAAGGTACGTTATTCGAGCCTTTCGTGTGGAAAGGACAAGCCTCGGCGCGGTATGTACGCGTAAAAGCCGTTTCAAACGGCACAAAAGGCGGCTGGATGTTTCTGGACGAAGTGGTTATATGGTAATACTTTAACAAACCGGAATAAAAACAGCCGCTTTTTATTACAATCGAAAGACAATCTTTATAAAATACAATATTTTGAAATATTATCGGCATTTTTATTGAAGTTTTATTAATTTTGCTACTTCAAAAAACGAGAGCACTTTTTAATTGAACAAACAATGAATGTGGTGACAGAAAAAATCAAAATGTTGTGCGCCGATAAAAATATATCGGTTGAAGAACTTGCCGAAGGTTCGGGGCTCACAACGGAGCAGGTGAATTTGATCATCGGGAGCGAAAAAATACCGTCGCTTGCCCCACTCATAAAAATAGCCCGGGCACTGGGGGTGCGTTTAGGTACTTTCCTTGACGACAGCGAAGATTTAGGGCCGGTAATAAACCGGAAACACGATTCGTCGCAATCGGTAACTTTTTCCAGTCAGCTCACCGAAAACAACTCACACATGGATTTCTTTTCGTTGGCCGCCCGTAAAACCGGACGCCACATGGAACCTTTTATCATCAACATAAAAGCCGCCGATGATGGAAAAAATACTTCTTCGCACGAAGGCGAGGAGTTTCTGTACGTACTTGAAGGTACTATCGTAGTACATTACGGCGCCGAAAAATATGAACTGAACGAAGGCGATAGCATTTATTACGACTCCATCGTAAACCACCTGGTGGCATCGGCAAACGGCTCTCCGGCAAAAATTTTGGGTATAGTTTATTCTCCGATGTAATTTCACACGAAACAAATCATGCAACTTTACGATAAAACGTTGGGCGACTGGCTGGAGTACTGGGCAGAGAAAACGCCCGACAAAGAATACATCGTTTATTCCGATCGCGATCTGCGTTTCTCGTGGAAAGTCTTCAACGAGCGCGTGGATAATATGGCAAAAGGGCTGATAGCTATTGGCATAACGCGCGGAACAAACGTAGGTATTTGGGCGCAAAACGTGCCCGATTGGTTGACCTTCCTTTTTGCTACTGCAAAAATCGGAGCAATAGCCATCACGGTAAATACCAACTACCGAACCGAAGAAATTGCTTACCTGATGAAGGATTCGGATATGCACACGCTGTGCATGACCGATGGCGCGGCGGGCAATAATTACACGGGGATTATTTATGATCTGGTGCCGGAACTGAAAACCACACAACGCGGAAAATTTAAAAGCGAACGCTTTCCCGAACTAAAAAACGTGGTTTATATGGGGCAGGAAAAATACCGTGGCATGTATAATACTGCCGAGATACTTTTGCTCGGCAAAAATGTACCCGATACTGAATTTAAGCGCTTGCGCGCCTTATCAGTTTGCCACGACGTGGTAAACATGCAATATACATCGGGTACAACCGGTTTTCCGAAAGGCGTTATGCTCACGCATCACAACATTACCAACAACGGTTATTACACAGGCTTGCACATGAAATTCACTCCCGAAGACAAATTGTGCATCT
>JAQVEB010000346.1 GCA_028698105.1 Petrimonas sp.
GAATAACGATGATAAGACGTATCTCGATATAAAGTTGAACAAGTGTATTCCATTTGCGGAGAAAGCAGGAAAGTTAGGGAAAGTGGGGTCGTATTACACCGATGTAGGATTGGTTTTCTTCAACCTAAAAGAGTTTGACAAATCGGCGGATTATTGCCGTAAAGCCATTCAATTTCTCGAAGAAAACGAAATACACGATAACAATTTACTGTGGGAATATTTAAATTTAGCGCAGCCATTGATCCATCAGAAAAAAGCAAATGAAGCCAAAGAAGCGTTAGAAAGCGCGGAAAGTTTATTGCAACCTGTGTTTGAGAAAGAAGGAAAATACACGTCGTTCCCCTTTTATTATCTGTTGAAAGCGCTATACTATGAACTTGTGGATGATTTGGATAACGCTAAGAGCAATATTAGAAAAGGGCTTGTATACGCTGAAAAATATAATTTAGACTATAATCAATTCAGGTTAACATATTATCTTGCTCATTTTTATGCAGAAGCAGGTGATTATTCGCAAGCCGAGAAAATACTTACATCCGTGAAAGAAATGAACGGATTTAAAAATTTTATTGAGAATCAGAGTATTGTTCTCTATAAAATAGCGGAAGTGAACGCGAAAACAGGCGATTATCAAACTGCTTACGAAACAATGAAAGAGTTGCAACTGATCAACGATAGTATTTACCAAATTAATTCCAAACTACAACTAACGGAGCTTGAAACACGATATAACGCTTCTGAAAATGAAAAGAAAATCATTGAACTCGAAAGCAAAACGCGCTTCCAGAAAACCCTTGCTTTCGGGTCTGTTTCATTTGCGTTACTTATTCTTACGTTTCTTTTTTACGCGCTCACCCAGCGCAAAATACGTGAACGCCAAAAATTGATCTCGTTGGAGCAAAAACAATCTATGGAAATTTCTCACGCACTTATGGAAGGCGAAGAACAGGAGCGCGCCCGCATCGCACGCGAACTTCACGACGGTTTAGGTGGCAAGCTTACGGGCATTAAACTGAATATTGAAAATGTTGCCAGGGCAAATAACGATGGAACAATGCAACAAACGGCCCATCAGCTTGAAGAAGCCGTTGCTGATATACGCAACCTGTCACAAAATCTGATGCCGCCATCTCTTATGCGCTACGGCCTGGAAGAAGCTGTGCGGGATTTCATTCAAAACCTGAAAACTCCCGGTACGAAAATCGAATTCTACGCGAGTAACTTATCGTCATTAACCGACCGTAACAAACAATTATCGGTTTACCGCGTTATTCAGGAATTGCTTAATAATGCGGTAAAACACGCGAAAGCATCACATATTCTGCTACAAAGCACGGTGGAAGACAATTTGCTCCTTATAGATATTGAAGATAACGGTGTGGGTTTTGATGTTAAGAACACCAAACGAAATATGGGCTTGAATAATATAGAAACGCGGGTAAGATTTTTGAACGGTACACTTACTATTGATTCGCATCCGGGTAAAGGAACAGCAATAAACATAGAATGCAGGCTATGAAACCCATAGAAATAATCATTTGCGACGACCATCCGCTTATAACCGAAGGTTTGTTCAGTTTCATTGAGCAACAACCATTGATGGCCATCAAAGCCACTGCCGTAAACGGAAGAGAACTGATGGAAAAACTAACTTTCATTTCCGCCGATATTCTTTTGTTGGACATAAATCTGCCCGATGAAAGCGGATTAGACCTTTGCCTGAAAATTAAAAAAGAATACCCCGAAATGAAAATTCTCGGGTTGAGCAACTTCAATCAACGGAGTGTGATCTTAGGGATGCTCAACAACGGAGCATCCGGATATTTGCTGAAAAGCGCGTCTACAAAGGAAATAGAACAGGCCATTTATCAGATTTACGAAGGCGGTGTGTATTTTGGCCGGGAAACGCAGCGCATATTGTCCGCGATTACCGACAAAGAACTTACAGAAATTCCTTCCGTCACCCGTCGTGAAAAAGAAGTGTTGATGTATCTTGCCGACGGCATGACCACGCCGGAGATCGCCGATAAAATGTTCATCAGCGCCCTCACGGTAGATAGCCATCGCAAAAGCTTGATGAAAAAATTCGATTCCAATAAAACCGTGAATCTTGTGCAAAAAGCCAAGGAAGTTGGAATAATCTGATGATTAGCGAATATTAACCTGTATATTACTCATCCTCAACGGCTCAACATTGGAAATGGGCTGTGCATCGCGAACCGATAGGGTGTGAAAATCCTTATCCGTATCAAGTTTTATCGGGGAGAGTTTCTGCGAATAGATGCTCCATTGCTCAAGCGGAGTGATATTGTACGAAAATTCTTTTTCAAAGCCATTGTAATACACGATAACCAACTGGTTGTTCCCTTTTTTTAACGGCAGAAAAACAATCTCTTCATCCGATTTCACGCGGTCGCGTGAAAAATGCGCCGTGATGTACTCGCCATTGAGCAAGATGTACACCGCGTTTCCGCTCTCAATTTCAACTGCGATTTGCTGCTCTTTCGAAGCTTCGATTTCCTGCAGAAAAACAACGCTCGATTTCGGCGAAATTTTCTCTGTCACGGCTTCGCCGTAGGAAAAATCGTTCACCTTTTGCCAACTATCATTCACCGCAATGGATGGTTTTCCTTCAAACTCACCCACGTTTCCAAAAACCATGCTCCCGCGTTTTCGATACAAATTGCCCCATTTCACCGAATTTTTGGGTAACCTCACGGTTTTTGGGCTCGTGGAATTCAATGTAATTTTCTGAACGTTTCCATCTGTTACAACTTCTATTTCACGTCCTTTTTCGTTATCTGAAAACACGATTTCGGGCGTTATCTGCCATTTGTTTGAATGGAAAGCCCAATCGTATCCGGTCAAACTTTTGTAACCGGCGTAATAGTTGAGGCTTGAGTGTCCGAAAACCGGCGTAGCGTTTTGTGGGAATAAAAGTCCGTTTGATATCAAAGAAACGGGTAAAACATTGAATCCGTTTTCGAACGAAATTTTCAACACAGGCACCGGTTCGTTTGCCGCTAAATTGGAGAGATCTATCTCCAATGAATTCGTATTTTGTT
>JAQVEB010000057.1 GCA_028698105.1 Petrimonas sp.
ATGCGAAAAACAGCGAAAATAATCTCCTAAATTTCAATTTCGAGCCCATCGTATGCGAAAAACATGTTCGCCGGCAACTCTGCCTGTATTTTTGCGTGTAATCCCATTTGGTGGCTCATGTGCGTGAAATAGGTCTTTCCCGGATTTATTTTTTGCGATAATGCGATGGCTTGCTCCAGATTTTGATGAGAAATATGTTCCTCTTTCCGCAATGCGCTTAACACGAGGGTGTCCACATCTTTTAGTTTAGTTAATTCTTCTTCAGGCAAGTATTTAACATCCGTAAGATAAGCGAATTTATTTATTCTAAACCCTACGATGGGGAGTTTATAATGCATGACGCGGATCGGCTGTATCTCGACATCGTCAATTTTAAACGGGGACAACCCGTTTATTTCTTTTAGTCTGATATCGGGCACACCGGCATATTTACGGGTTGCAAAGCAATAAGGGATTCGTATTTCCAACGCACGTGCGACGTTGGGTTCCGAATACAAATTAACCGTCCCGAAAACACAAAACGGACGCAGATCGTCAATACCGCTCATGTGATCGTAATGTTCGTGCGTAATCAATACTCCATCAATTCTTTCAAATGGAATTTGCAGCGTTTGTTGACGAAAATCGGGCGTACAATCAATGAAAATATTTTTGCCGTTTACTTTCACCTGAACAGATGCCCTTAAACGATTGTCTCTCCGGTCTTCCGATGTACACACTTCGCAACGGCACCCTACTTGAGGCACTCCCGTGGATGTTCCTGTTCCTAAAAATCTGACAAGCATAAACCAAGTGTGATAAAAAAAGCTATCCCGTTCAGCAAACAAGATAGCTTTTATTTTAAATGAACGTGTTAATCTTAAAACTCTCTTTCAAGAATCCAAAGGTCATTGAACGGCACGCCGTAGGTTCTTCTTAAATAATCGGTATCGCCCTTTGCAGCATATTTCTGATAGATTTCATCGCGTTTTGCCACAGCCGATTCCTTATCGTCGTAGCTGGCAACGATAACTCTGTACATGCCCATATCGTTTTGCGCCAGAATAACCGGATAGCCTTCATTTTCCATTCTTGTTTTCAGTGATTCCGCATTAAGTTTTACGCTTAGAGAAGCTATCACGACACTGTATTTCTTGAGTCCGGCAGCATCTGTAGCATAAACCGGTTCAACTTTCTCCTTCCTCACCGACACTTCTAACGGAGGTAACGGTGCGGCTTCTTTAACGACCGTTGTGGGCTGAGAGGCAGCATCCTGCATTTCTCTTTCTTTCGCTGCTTCATATACTTGTTTGTATGCACTTTGTTTTGGTTTGCACGATGTGCTTAAAACCAACACGGCCATTAACGCTAATCCAAGGTGAAATAATTTTCTCATTTGTGTTATTTTTTAGTTGTTCAAAAAAAATCAAGACATATCAG
The DNA here is from genome assembly GCA_028698105.1 of Petrimonas sp. GTDB lineage: Bacteria > Bacteroidota > Bacteroidia > Bacteroidales > Dysgonomonadaceae > JAQVEB01. The sequence continues at coordinate 1,420 of JAQVEB010000057.1, forward strand.
ACACAAAGATAGAAAGAAGAACATAAAAACGAAGCTTGCACGTGTGAAAATAAATTAAATTGTTAAATAATGGAGCGCCGGAGGAGTTTCGAGTGTTTATTCGGCAAAGACCTCATGAAACATACCGATGAGTTTGTTCTTCACGATTTCCATATCAACTTCGCCGACATTCAGTTCTTGTCGCATGGAAGTTACGCCCTTTTCCATAAACCCGCATGGATTGATAAGCGAAAAATACGACAAATCGGTATTTACATTTAACGCAAGGCCGTGCATGGTAACAAAACGACTGCTACGAACCCCTATCGCGCAAATCTTACGCGCCATTCGCGGGTGATCAATATCCAGCCAAACGCCTGTGGCTTTGGACATTCTTCCCGATTTTATTCCATATTCGCCCAACAGGCGAATAATAACTTCTTCCAGTTTCTGAATATACGTTTTCAGGCCGATACCAAACGCATCCAGGTCGAAAATCGGGTAAACGACCAACTGCCCCGGGCCATGATATGTGATATCGCCTTCCCTGTCGATATGAAAATATTCAACGTCTTTTTCTTTGAGTAATTGCTCCGGTAAGAGCAGGTTATTTTCATTGCCGCTTTTTCCCAGCGTGATAACATGCGGATGCTGGCACAATATTAATCGCTGAAGGTTTTTTTCTTTGTTTGTTTTGCGATTAATTGTTTCGTTGAAAAGTTGTTGCTGTTTTTCCCACGCCTGAGCATACGGGATGATCCCCCAATCTGTAATTTCGTCTATTTTTTGCATAACGCAAAAATAAGCAAAAAGCAAAATACGAAAACGACAAAACAAAAAAAATACTCCAAAACCGGAGTATTTTTTAAATAAAAGTAATAAAGTTATACTTCTTATTTGTGTAACGTAATTGTACCCAAATCGGTTATTTGTCCTTCAACAACCGGCACTGCAGTGAGCAGAGAATCCAGATAACCCGTGGTGTCAACAGGAATTACAGTAAGCTCATAGCTTCCGCCTGCGAGTCCGGGGAATAAAAACTTGCCATCCATTTCGGGTAGAGCAACCAATGTATCGGTATTTTTAACGAGTTGAACATGCGCAAGAGCTTCTGCCGGTCCAACATAACCTTTTATGGTTCCGCCATACGTATCGGCATAGGTGCGGATCACGGGTTTTAAAATGTATTTGCCGTTACCTGTTTTTACGATAGATCTGGCAGCATCGAAGTCAATCGTGAACTTATACATCATGTCTGCCATCAGTGTTTCATGCAAATTGAACTTTAAACCGCTGGTTTGTGCCGATGGCGTTTTAACGGGATATTCTTTGCCATCAACCACTACGTAACTGTCGGGGCCTAAAAGCAATCTTACCTGACTTATTTTACCTGCGGGAATTTCACCACCGGCAAGCAAAACGGTTTTACCGTTTCTGTAATCGAGCAAGTTATAAAGTCCGGGATTTTGGATATTTACTTTAACCCATTCTACATCTTTAATACCATCGTCGTCAAGATCACCGTCTTTTTCGCTGTCATCGTAATAGCCGGAGCCATCACCGTCCTCATAAAATTCGTTTCCCACGCCCACTGATACTCCCTGAATATCAATGTAAACGGCGTCGTATTCCATTGAAGGTGCATCTGTTAGTTTAAATTGTATTTGTGCCTTGCCATCCGATATTGTTTTGTCTTAACTTGTACAACTTATTCCAACAAACAGCATTAGCATAACTGCCAATACAGGATAAATTTTCTTCATAAGTTTTGTTTTCATCTTGTTTTGATTTTTAAAAGTTTCTGATTGAAACTTATTTCGATCTTATTTCTCTATCGAACTAAATTAATTTCTACACTAAAAACAGGTTTTAATCTTGTAAAGTTTACGGTATCGCGTTAAAATAGCCGAAAAAATAATGAAATCAATAAAAGAATTTAATGTTTAACGATCCCGTTAGTGACTGTGGATGAGGGATTCAGCTCAGTGAAAATAATTTTTCTGTAGCGGATACTCGTTTACTTAACTACCCTGAGTGGAATATTGAGGATTGTTGTTTTACCGTCGAAAATCGTATCGGTGAACACGGTATCTTTGTAGAGCCTGAGAGAATCCGGAATGACGTGTATTTTCCATATTCCCGGTTTTAAACCCGAAAAAAGAAACGAACCGTTTGAAGGAATTGAAAAAACACTGTCATTGTCGAGCTTGATTTTAACCAACGACGGCATTTGAGCCGGCGTTACGGTGCCTTTGAATTTCCCGCCGAAAGTTTCGTCATAAACCCTCACATGAGGCAAAAAATAATAATTGTTGTCCTTCACAAATACCGATTGCAGCACGTCAAAATCCAGCATAATGCTGCCGATGACATAGGGTTGAAGTTTTATATCGGTATCAAAAACAAACCCGTCTTTGTATTCCTCGGGAATGGTTAAGTTGATTGTTGTGTCGGATGTGATCGAATTATCGCTACCGAATTTTAACCTGACTTGCTTAACGATTTTCGGAGAAGCATATTCGTCCACAATCTGTTTAGACGATCCGTTGGAAAATTCAAATAAATTATATGTGCCACCCTTAAACTCGGTTGTCATCCAATTATCCGCTGCCCGATCCGCCGAATCAACCGCATTGATTTCAACCGATAACAGGTTGATGTTGAATTTTGTAGAGGTGGAACTTGTTGTGCCTGTTATCTTCACTCTCAGACGTGCGGCATTTTCACTCGGATCGTTCTTATTACATCCCGACGCGAGAACGAAAACAAGGATTAACAGGCAAGCTATGTTATTTTTCATCATAACCATTTCTTAGTTTCAGAGAACAAAGATAACCAATAATCTACATTTATTTATAACGAAAGTTTAATGTTTCCAAAAATTAATCAAATGATTAAAATAAATAATTAAAACATTTGTTTAATAGAATTGAATCTACTTTCTTTGCATTATTAAATTTTCAAACACTATGGAAGAATTGTCCACCGAACAAAAAATTATTGCAGCAGCCCGATCTGTTTTTACAAAAAAAGGGTTTGCAGGAGCGCGCACACGCGATATTGCAGAAGAAGCCGGCATTAATCTGGCCTTGCTGAATTACTATTTCGGCAGCAAGGAAAATTTGTTCAAAATAGTCATCAAGGAGAAATTTGAACAGCTCTTTGGAATGATTAGCCCTATACTTTCTGACGAAAGTGTGCCGTTGGGCACAAAAATAAAGACACTGGTGGACAATTACACCAAATTGCTGAAAGAAAACGAGGAATTACCCATTTTCATTTTGAACGAATTATCCGTTAACGGACATATTTTTGATGAACTGTTGCAATATGCTCGACAAATATCGCAACCTGTTCTGGAAAAGCAACTTAAAAATAACGGCATGACGTTATCGGTACCCAATTTCATCATGAATATCATCAGTTTGACCATTTTTCCGTTCATCGCTAAACCTTTATTCGTTTCAGCGGGATTGATCACCATAGAAAATTATACTGATTTTCTGAATGAAAGAAGAGATAATATCCCCGACTGGATTATGAAATTATCAAAATAACACCCGATATGACACCATCCAAACTAATCATAACCGCATTTGCTTTATTGGCAGCCTTCTCCGTGAGCGCGCAAATATTGACGATAGAAGCATGCCAACAAAAAGCAGCCGAACACTACCCCGCTATCGCGCGGTTCGATGTAATTGAAAAGACCAAAAATTTTAATCTGGCGAATGCCAACACGGCATACCTGCCCCAACTGTCGTTGGGAGCGCAGGCCACCTGGCAATCGGATGTTACGAAGATTGATCTGAAACTTCCCGAAAATTTTCCCCCACTCGATATACCCGTGCCCGACAAAGACCAGTATAAAGTTACGGCCGAGGTAAATCAGGTGATTTGGGACGGCGGAAAAATTGCGGCGCAGAAGAAAAGTATCGTCGCCAACGCCGAGGTGGAGAAACAAAAGCTCGAAACCGAGGCCTACGCGCTTCGCGAACGGGTAAATAACCTGTATTTCGGCATCTTGCTACTCAACGAACAGTTAGACCAACAATCCATTCTCGAAAAAGAATTGCAGCGCAATTACGATAAAGTGCAAAGTTACATCACAAACGGCGTGGCCAACGAAGCCGATCTGAGCGCGGTGAAAGTGGAACAGTTGAAAGCAGGGCAACAACGCATTCAGATGGAGTCGGCACGCGAAGCGTACATTAAAATGCTCTCGGTGCTCACAGGTGAGAAAATCGAATCGGGCACCACGTTTGCGAAACCGCCTGTTCCGGAAACCACGGCCTCGCCGGTGATCAACCGCCCCGAATTGCGCATGTTCGATGCGCAGCAAACGTTGCTGGAGTCGCAAAAAGGGCAACTCAAGGCAAAGATTATGCCTATGCTCGGCGCATTTGCGCAAGGCGGTTACGGTAAACCCGCGCTTAACATGTTCGATAACAAGTTTGCGCCGTTTTTCATTGGCGGTGTGCGCTTATCGTGGAATTTCGGCAATCTCTATACCTATTCCAACGAAAAAAAGAATATTGATTTGCAGCAAACCGCACTCAATTCGCAACGCGAAACGTTTTTATACAACCTGAACACGCATATTCCGCAGCAGCAAATAGAAATAGAAAAATATCGTAAAACAATGAAAGATGATGACGAGATCATCCGCTTACGCAAACTGATTCGTGAAGCTGCCGAAGCCAAAGTGGAAAACGGCACCATGACGGTATCGGATATGTTACAGGAAGTAACGGCCGAAGAAGCTGCCAAGCAAGCTAAAACGTTGCACCAAATACAGTATCTGATGTCTGTTTACAATTTAAAATACACAACAAATTAATTCACATACAGTTAGTTATGAAACAAATTTATTTAATTTTCTTCGGAGTAGCGGCATTGGCGTTTGCGTCTTGTTCCCATGGAAATGGCGAGTACGATGCTTCCGGCGCTTTCGAAGCAACCGAGATCATCGTGTCGTCCGAAGCGAACGGAAAAATCGAACGTTTTGACGTAACCGAAGGGCAACAACTGCAACAGGGACAACAAGTAGGCGCCATTGACAGCACACAACTTTATCTGCAAATGATGAGTTTGAGAACCAACGCACGCGGTGTTCGCGCCCAGGCTCCGAACATCAACACCCAGACAGCCGCGATTGAAGAACAAATACAAACCCTGCAACGCGAACGCGAGCGCACGCAAAACCTTATCAAAGCCAATGCAGCAAACCGCAAACAACTGGACGATATTAACGCTCAAATTGATGTGTTGCAAAAACAATTATCGGCGCAAACCTCGTCGCTGCAAAAAAGCAGCGCCAGCATTTCGGCACAAAGTTCGTCCATTGATATTCAGGCGGCTCAATTGCAGGACCGGCTCGATAAGTGCAGAATAACGAGTCCAATTTCGGGAACAGTGCTCAACAAATATGCCGAACAAGGAGAGCTGGCCGGTATGGGCACACCTCTTTTTAAAATTGCCGATACGCAGCACATGTTTTTGCGCGCGTATGTTACCAACGACCAGTTGGCGCAGTTGAAATTAGGCGACACTGTGAAAGTGCTCACAGATGCGGGTGACGGAAGCATGAAACCGTATAACGGCACAATTAGTTGGATATCCGATAAATCCGAATTCACGCCCAAAACCATTCAAACGAAAAATGAACGTGCCAACCTGGTTTACGCGATAAAAATTGCCGTAAAAAACGACGGTTTCCTCAAAATCGGCATGTACGGCGAAGTGAAGTTTTAGTTCTGGTTTTTGTTGCACAAATAACGCGCAGATGATTACAGTTGACAACCTCCGAAAAAATTATTTCTCCGATAAATCGGGAAAGTTTGCCGGCATAGGAAAAGAAAACGGTTTGTCGTTTGAAGTAAACGATGGTGAAGTGTTCGGCGTTATCGGCCCCGATGGCGCCGGAAAAACCACGCTGTTTCGCATCCTCGCATCGCTGTTGCTTCCCGATAGCGGCTCCGCTACAATGAACGGGATTGACGTGGTGAAAAACTACAAACAAATCCGCAGGATCATCGGATATATGCCGGGCCGCTTCTCGCTGTATCAGGATTTGAGCGTAGAAGAAAACCTTCGGTTTTTCGCAACGGTTTTCAACACCACCATCGAAGAAAATTACGATTTGATCAAAGATATTTATCAACAGATCGAACCGTTCAAAACGCGTCGCGCAGGGGCTTTGTCGGGTGGCATGAAACAAAAGCTGGCATTGAGTTGCGCGCTCATACACAAACCCGATGTACTGATCCTGGATGAACCCACAACGGGCGTTGACCCCGTTTCCAGAAAAGAGTTTTGGGATATGTTGAAGCGATTGAAAGAGCAAGGAATAATTATTTTAGTATCAACGGCTTACATGGATGAGGCCAGTCGCTGCGACCGCATCGCGCTCATGCGCGACGGGCAGTTTATTGCCACCGACACGCCGCAGGGAATCATTGATGCTTACGCCGAAACATTGTGGGCGGTGCAAACCGAGAATATGTCCACCTCGCTAAATGACTTGCGTTCGTGCTCAGAAGTGTTGTCCTGTTTCGCTTTCGGCGACAAGCATCACATCACCGTTGAACACGGCTTTACGAAGGAAGAATTGTCCGGTTTTCTGAAAGAAAAAGGATATCGTAATGTGAAGATAGAGGCGATCAGCCCGTCGGTGGAAGACTGTTTTATGGCGTTAACAAAAGATTGAGCACGACTAAAGAATAACCAGAATGAGTAACAACGATGTAATTAAAGTATCGGGACTGACGAAAAAATTCGGACATTTCACCGCCGTAGATCATATATCCTTCGATGTAAAAGAAGGCGAAATCTTCGGTTTCCTTGGCGCTAACGGGGCGGGCAAAACCACGGCAATCCAAATGTTGTGCGGCATCAGCAAACCCACAGCCGGCAAAGGAACCGTGGCCGGATACGATATTTTGCGGGAAAACGAAAAAATAAAGCGAAACATCGGTTACATGAGCCAGAAATTTTCGTTGTACGAAGACTTGCGTGTGTGGGAAAACATCCGCCTTTTCGGCGGTATTTACGGATTGAATGACAAGCAAATCGCCGACAAGACCGAAGAACTGCTCACCCGTTTGAAATTTGAGGATCAACGAAACGCAATGGTGCGCTCTCTCCCACTCGGCTGGAAACAAAAACTGGCGTTTTCGGTAGCTATTTTTCACACGCCGAAAATTGTATTTCTCGACGAGCCTACCGGCGGAGTTGACCCGGCTATGCGGCGTCAATTTTGGGAAATGATCTACGAGGCTGCCGATCAGGGCATAACGGTTTTCGTCACCACACACTACATGGACGAAGCCGAATATTGCAATCGCGTTTCCATCATGGTTGACGGCCGTATAGACGCACTGGATTCACCTTCAGCACTTAAACAACAATACGACGCAGTGAACATGGATCAGGTTTTCAGAAAATTAGCCAGAAAATCAACGCGGGCAGAATGATAAAAGTAATTGAGTCTAATGTCTGATAGTCTTGGTTCTAAAAATCTATAAGAATGAAACAATTTTTCGCATTCGTAAAAAAAGAATTCTACCACATACTCCGCGATGGCAGAACCATGCTCATTTTATTGGGAATGCCCGTGGTACAGATACTTCTTTTTGGTTTTGCCATTAATATGGATGTGCAGCACATTCGCACGGCGGTTTACGATCCTTCGCAGGACGAAACATCGCGTCAAATCGTGCAACGCATAACCGCCAATCCGTATTTCGATATGCAGGGCGAGGTATATTCCATGCAGGAAATTCAGGATTTGTTGCGACGAGGCGATATTGACATGGCCGTTGTTTTCGATGAAGCGTTTCAGACGAATCTGGTTCACTCGGGCAAATCGCAAATTCAAATCATTACGGATGCTTCCGATCCCAATTTGGGGACGATTTCAACCAATTATGTACTGGCGATCATCGGTCAATACCAGCAGGAAATGATGGGCTTAACCGGCATTCCGTATCAAATTGACATAAAAAGTAAATTGCTGTACAATCCCGAAATGATCTCGGCCTACACGTTTGTTCCGGGAATTATGGGGCTCGTGCTTATGATTATTTGTGCCATCATGACCTCGATTTCCATCGTACGTGAAAAAGAACGCGGCACCATGGAGGTGCTGCTCGCATCGCCGTTGCGTCCGGCAACCGTGCTTATCTCCAAAACGATACCTTACCTGACTTTATCGTTCGTAAATCTGATCAGTATTTTGTTGTTGGCAGTTTTCGTATTGCATGTTCCTATTCAGGGGAATTTGCTGTTGCTCATCGCGGTATCCATCTTGTTTATTTTTCTGGCGCTGGCACTCGGATTACTGATTTCCACGCTCGTAAGAACACAGGTTACGGCTATTCTGATAGCAGGATTGGGATTAATGATGCCCACGCTTATCCTTTCGGGTATGATTTTCCCGATCGGAAACATGCCGCAGCCGTTACAATGGCTTTCTGCGCTGGTTCCGGCACGATGGTATATCGCCGCTGTAAAAAAGATCATGATCGAAGGATTGGGTTTCATATACGTGATAAAAGAAGTGAGCATACTTGTCGGTATGAGTGTTTTCCTGATCGTATTCAGTATTTTCAACATTAAAACCCGTTTGGAATGAGCGTAATTAAATATTTGATAGAGAAAGAGTTTAAACAAACCTTGCGCAACGCAATTATACCAAAGATGATTGTGGGCTATCCCGTAATGGTGTTGCTTATTTTTCCCTGGGCAATTAATTTCGAGGTGAAAAACATCAAAATTGATATCGTAGATAACAGCAAAAGCTCCTATTCGCAACGGTTGATCAACAAAGTAGATGCATCTACATATTTTATTATCAACAATGTTCCGGCAAGTTATCCGGAAGCTTTTAACGATATTGAAAAAGGCAAGGCCGACATTATTCTCGAAATACCATCTTCTTTTGATAAGGATCTGGTGAAAGAAAAAAAATCCGATGTGCGCATCTCGGCCAATGCCGTAAACAGCACGCAGGGATTGCTCGGAAACACATATCTGACACAGATTGTAAATAATTTTTCGCAGGAAATTCGCGGCGAATTATATCCAGCTTCCCAAAAAGCGCGCGTTCCACAAATTGAAATCGTTCCCGATTACCGGTACAATAAGTCGCTCGATTACAAAATATTCATGCTTCCGGCCTTTATCGTGCTCATCGTAACGCTCATTTGCGGAATTTTACCGTCGTTGAATATCGTTACCGAAAAAGAAACCGGCACCATTCAGCAGATAAACACAACGCCGGTAAGTAAATTCAGTTTCATTTTGGCAAAACTCATTCCCTATTGGACTATCGGAATTATCATCCTCACGATTTCATTTTTCATGGTCTGGCTCGTTTACGGGCTTTTGCCGTCGGGAGGCTATGGAACACTGTATATTGCGTCAATCGTTTTTATTATCGGCGTTTCGGGATTTGGAATTATCATTTCAAATTATTCCGATACATTGCAACAATCCATGTTCCTTATTTTGTTTTTCATTCTCATTATCATTTTATTAAGCGGACTCTTCACCCCTATTTCGGGAATGCCGGCGTGGGCTCAGGCAATCGCTTACGGCAACCCGCTCACGTATTTCATGGAAATCATGCGCTTGGTTTATCTCAAAGGCAGTTCGTTGACCGATGTACTGAAACCGTTGGGTATCCTGGGTTTGTTCATGTTGTTTTTAAACTCGTGGGCGGTGGTCAGTTACCGGAAAAGAGGATAATGTTGGAGACCCGCGAACACTAAATTTTTATCGGTTATCGCACAAGGTTCAACAAATTTGTCTAAATTTGTGAAAACTAATCCAAACGTTTCGCGATCATGAAAAAGTTGACCGTTTCGCTGCTGTTTTACTTTACCGTCTATTGTCTCCAGGCGCAAGTGCCCGCTTTACTGAAAGGAGATATAATCGGCACCCAAGAATCTGTTGATTACTCTACCGGTTTGGTATCCGAAACGGTAAATACCATCAAAAACGTTTTCGATAACGATTTTACAACCTATTTCGCATCGTTTGAACGAAGCGGAACATGGGTAGGGTTAGATTTGGGCGCAAAACACGTGATCACAAAGATCGGATATTCGCCACGCATCACCCAACCTGCACGCGTGCAACTGGCCGTTTTGGAGGGAGCCAATTCTCCCGACTTTTCCGATGCCGTACCCTTGTACCTTATCCCCGAACCGGCAGCTGAGAGTGCAATGACGTATGCCAATATTCACTGCTCAAGAGCATTCCGGTATGTGCGCTATGTAACACCAAACGATGTGCGCTGCAATCTTGCCGAGTTGCAATTTTACGGATACCCGGGCGAAGGCGATGATTCTCAGTTGTATCAACTCACCAATTTGCCTACCGTGGTAGTTCACACGGAAAACAGTCAGGACATTGTTTCGAAAGACTATTATCTGAAAGGCATTGCAACGTTTATCTCGGAAAACGGAACAAAAAATTATACCGACAGCACCTCTATCAAAGGCCGCGGGAATGCCAGCTGGACTTTCCCGAAAAAGCCCTACAAGCTAAAGCTTTACAACAAAGTGAAACTCTTGGGGATGCCGGCGAACGTAAGGGAATGGACATTGATCAATAATTATGGCGATAAAACACTCATGCGCAACATATTGGCCTTTGAGGTGAGCAAACGATTCGATATGCCATATACACCGGCAGGTATGTGTGTGGATGTAGTTTTGAACGGGGAATATAAAGGAACGTATCAGTTGTGCGATCAGGTGGAAGTTCGTAAAAACAGGGTTGATATTACGGAGATGGCGACGACCGATACGGCGTTGCCCAATCTTTCAGGTGGATATTTTATCGAAGTGGATGCGTATGCCTACAGCGAAAAATCGTGGTTTACTTCCGCGAAAGTAATGCCGGTAACGATAAAATCGCCCGACGAAGACGATATTGTTCCCGAACAAACGAAGTATATCACCGATTATTTCAACAGAATGGAAGCATTGGTATATGCCGATTATACCAATGATAATGCTGAATTCCGCAAATACCTTGATACAAAAACCTTCTTCAAAAACTTTCTCATCGGAGAGTTTTGTGGGAATACGGACACGTACTGGAGCACCTACATGTATAAAAAACGCGAAAACGATACGCTCTACACCGGCCCCATCTGGGATTACGACCTGGCTTTTGAGAACGATAACCGCACATATCCCATCAACAACCTGACGGATTTTATTTACCGCACCAAAGGTTCGTGTGCAAACGGAATGCGCACGTTTGTGGATAATGTGGCTGCGAGCAAAGCATCGAAAAACGAGCTCTACAAATTATGGACCAAGGCAAGGGTGGCCGAAATAACCCCTGCAACCATGACGCATCTGGTGGACAGCCTGGAAACACTGCTTTCTGCTTCCCAGAAATTGAATTTTATCCGGTGGCCCATCATGAATACGCTCGTGCACCAAAACCCTGTGATCCACGGTTCATACCAGGCTGAGGTGGACAATGTGCGGAAGTACATAAATGCACGCGTTGCGTGGATGGATAAAATGCTGCTTTCGTTAATTACCGTTCCCGAAGTACCTGAGATACCCGAAGTAACCATCGGGAAAACGTATGCACAAGGCGGAAATTTAATCATCAAAGACTACGACAACCCGATCCTCTTTTTCGTCTATACCTCGCAGGGGCAAATCGTGAAAGCCGGTTCGTTGCCATCGGAAGGGAACATTACCGCGTTTTTGTTACCGGGCATGTATGTTGTACAGCTGAAAGATGTGGTAACGGGTGAAGAAACAACGAAAAAAG
>JAQVEB010000347.1 GCA_028698105.1 Petrimonas sp.
ATGGGAATGTTGGCAAACGGGTTCATAATGGCGAAAAGGCCCATAAAAACGGTAAACGAGAATGCAAGTAAGTTGTTCATGTGAATTTTTTAGTCTATGAATGCGTCCATGGCTTCGGTAGGTCTGCCGTCGTCGCCCCATGCGCTTAGCGCATATTTGCTCCAGGAACGGGCTCCCTGGGGTTCCCAGTAAAACACACCAAGTCCTTTGCCGTTGGGAACGGCCTTCACCTTTTGGATCACGGCGCGCAGCATGTCGTATGTGTTTTGCGGTTTGTTGTCCTCGCCGCCCACCTCCACAACCATCACCTCTTTGTTGTAGCGTTGCGCCATGTCGTTGAGGTTGCGGCCCAGGTCGTCAATTACCGTCGTGTAATCGGGTTTGCCGTCCAGCCAATACGGATAGAACGACATACCGATAATGTCGTATTTCACGTGATGTTCCTCTGCGTTGTCGAACCACCACCGAAAACGTTCGTTATTATTTCCCTGATCCACGTGCAGAATTACCATGGATTGCGGGCTTACGGCCTTAATGGCTTCGTATCCAGCGTTCAGTAACTGTGCCAGTTGCGGCCAGTTATCGGTGCTCCCTTCGGGAAGCAGCATCCCTCCGGGAATTTCGTTACCCACCTGAACCCACTCGGGACTAACTCCTGCCTCTTTCAGCGCCGTCATCACACCGTAGGTGTAATCGTAAAGCGCCTGTTTCAGTTGTTCAAAACCGAGGTTTTTCCAGGCGTCGGGTTTGTGTTGTTTGCCCGGATCGGCCCAACTGTCGCTGTAATGAAAATCAATCATCACGCGCATGTCGTGGTCTTTGGCGCGCCTGGCCATCGCCACGGTTTCTTCCGTACTACAATGTCCGCTCCACGGGTCATCCGAAGGATTCACCCACGTGCGCAGCCGGATGGAATTGATGCCGTGCGCCTGGAGTATCTTGAAACAATCTTCCGCTTGGCCGTCATCGTTACGAAAAACGTACCCGCTTTTCTCCATTTGCTGTAACCAGCTGATATCTGCGCCTTTGGCGAATTCAACGGCTGTCGGGGCAGATGTTTCTTCCTGCTCTTTCTGTCCCGTACAGGCCAGAAGAAGTGTTGAAACGATGATAAGGGGTAGATATTTCATTGTTTTTAATGATTTTGATTTGCAATCAAACCGCAAATGGTTATTTGTCAAAAAAATAATCCGATCACTTTCATTTACATTTATCGAACAATTCGATATTTCTCTTGGTGTCGATACCTAATTCCAGTGCTTTTTGCAACAACTTACATGCTTCTTCCTTCTTTCCCATTTCATACAATATTTCACCTTTCGTAAGATACGCTACAGCATATTTTTTATCTATTTCAATTGCTTTATCAACATTGATGATTGCCTCGTCGAATTTTTTCATTTTCATTAAAATATCTGCTTTGTTATTGTAAAGCTGAGATTCTTGTGGTCGTTCTTCGATGAGTTTGTTTATATCGGTCCATGCTTCGTCTAATTGCCCCAACTTACTTTTGACGTTCACCAGATTTGCCTTTGCGAAGAAGTTTCCCGGATCAATGTTAAGCACTTGTTCAAGATCAGCTTTTGCAAGTTCTGGTTTTTCCTGTTTTTGATTTATGTTTGCTCGCGTTAGCAAAATATCCTGGTTATTCGGACTTAATTCCATCGCTTTATTTACATCCGATAAAGCTTTATTTAATTCATCAATCGTTACATACAACGTAGCTCTGTTTTGAAAAGTCATAAGCAGAGTAGAGTCTATCTCTATGGATTTGTTGTATGAAGACAAAGCTTCTTCTTTTTTGTTCAAACGTCGTTGTATAGTTCCTAAGTTAGAATAAAAAATTGCGAGGTTCTCTTTATCTTTTTCCAGTTTGATCAGTTTTTTCAGGTTATCTTCAGCACAGGAGTAATCCTCCTTATTTAGGCAGTTGTTAACAAGTTGAAACAAGTCTTGTGCATTTTGTGCCCAACCTTTAGAAGCAAAGGAAAATAGCAATGTTAAAAGAATAATTGTTTGTTTCATAGTTAGCTAGTTATTTGTTGTAAGTTGTAAATTCACTTTTTAGCCTGTTGCTTGAAACAGTTGTCAGTTCTCTTTACCGAAAACTGACAACCGTTGACTGTTTCATTTTTTCGCCACATCCGTCATATAAAACACCAGCGTTGCGCCATCCATAATGTCTTTGTAGCTGATGGTCTGTTTGTCGTACGGCTGGCCGTTGAGTTCCATTTTTTCGACGTATTTGTTGTCAACCGACAGGTTTTTAGCTTCCATGGTGAAAGTTTTTCCGTTACCTACATTCACTTTTGCCGAGGGAACCTGTGGTGCGCCGATGACAAACTCACCACCGGAAGGGTTTACCGGATAAAAACCGAGTGACGAAAGAATGTACCAGGCTGACATTTGGCCGCAATCGTCATTGCCGATCAGCCCATCGGGCATGTTTTTATAAAAATCGGTACAAATCTGGCGAACCAACTCCTGCGTTTTGTACGATTGGCCTAAATACGTGTAAATGTATGAAATATGATGACTGGGCTCGTTGCCGTGCGCGTATTGTCCGATGAGCCCCGTTACGTCGGACAACGTGTTGGTTGTTTTTCGCGACGTATAGAACAACGAGTCGAGGCGCTCGGCAGCCATCGTGTTGTCGCCCATCAGCGCGAGCAAACCGGGGATATCTTGCAGCACGTGCCACGTGTATTGCGCCGCATTGCCTTCGGTGTAATCGCCGCCCACGTCCGAATCGCCATGCGCCAGCATAAACGGGTCGAACGGCGTGCGCCAGTTGCCTTTTGTGTCGCGGGCGCGCATGTATTTTGTGGTGGGGTCGAAAAGGTTCTTGTAGTAGTTGGCGCGTTTGTTAAAGAAGTCGTAATCAGCCGTTTTTCCGAGTTTTTGCGCCATTTGCGCAGCGCACCAGTCGTCGAATCCGCACTCCAGCGTGCTTGATGCCGATTCCAGCTTCACGGAATCGAACGGAAAATAACCGTATTTGTCGTACAACGTCCAGTTGGTGTCGGGGGTATTCACTGTGAGCGATT
>JAQVEB010000348.1 GCA_028698105.1 Petrimonas sp.
GGAGCAACCGTTGAAAGGCGCCAGGATAATGGGGTCTTTGCACATGACCATCCAAACAGCCGTGCTGATTGAAACACTCGCCAAACTTGGTGCAGATGTGCGTTGGGCAAGCTGCAACATTTTCTCCACGCAAGACCATGCCGCTGCCGCGATAGCTGCCGCAGGCATTCCTGTTTTCGCATGGAAAGGTGAAACGTTGGAAGAATATTGGTGGTGCACGGAAATGGCGCTTCGTTTTCCTGACGGAAAAGGCCCGAATCTGATCGTGGATGACGGCGGCGATGCCTCTTTGCTCGTACATTTGGGGTATAAAGCCGAAGATGATGCTTCAACGATAGACCGAAAAGGTGAAAACAGGGAAGAGCAAACCGTTTTGGATACACTGAACCGAATTCTGAAAGAAGATAACCAACGTTGGCACAGAACGGTTGCCGAGATGAAGGGAATCTCCGAAGAGACCACTACAGGTGTGCACCGGTTGTACCAGATGATGGAAAAAGGCGAGTTGCTTGTTCCGGCGATAAACGTAAACGATTCGGTAACGAAATCCAAATTCGATAACCTGTACGGTTGCCGTGAATCGTTGGCCGACGGCATCAAACGCGCTACCGATGTGATGATCGCCGGTAAGGTGGTTGTAGTGCTCGGTTACGGCGACGTGGGTAAAGGTTGCGCAAAATCCATGCGCTCCTACGGAGCACGTGTTATCGTTACGGAAATTGATCCGATCTGTGCTTTGCAGGCCGCCATGGAAGGATTTAAAGTGACCACCATGGAGGAAGCCGTGAAAGAAGGAAATATTTTTGTAACCACTACCGGGAATCGCGACGTTGTAACCATTGATCACATGCAACAGATGAAAGATCAGGCTATTGTGTGCAATATCGGGCATTTCGACAATGAAATTCAAGTGGATAAACTGGTTACATTCCCGCAGATACAACATACCAATATTAAACCTCAAGTTGATAAGTACACTTTCCCGAAGGGAAATTCGATCTTTTTGCTGGCCGAAGGCCGCTTGGTGAACCTGGGTTGTGCCACCGGCCATCCGTCATTTGTAATGAGTAATTCGTTCACCAACCAAACGCTCGCGCAAATTGATCTTTGGCAAAACGATTACGAGATAGGCGTTTACCGCTTACCGAAACACCTCGATGAGGAGGTCGCACGGCTTCATTTGGAACAAATAGGAGTAACACTCACGGAGTTAACTCCGGAACAGGCGGATTATATTGGTGTAGCCAAAGAAGGGCCGTACAAACCGGAACATTATCGTTATTAGGAATTTAGCTAAATCCGGTGAAAAAAGTTTCATTTTTGTTTAATGAACGTTTGGATTTTTAAAGTAAAGGCACTACCTTTGCACTCGCTTTTGCAAGAAAGCACTTAGGCTGATTCGCTAGCTCAGCAGGTAGAGCACATCCCTTTTAAGGATGGGGTCCTGGGTTCGAACCCCAGGCGGATCACTGCAAAACAAAAAACCCGCTTCAAAAGCGGGTTTTTTTATATTTGCATATCCCTGATTTTAGATGTACCTTTATATCGTCATTTTAAAAAATCAGTGTAATTCTCATCACAAATTTCCTGTCGCATGACAACTTTTGCCCCTTTCGCAAAACCGCTTTACGTAATGGTGAAATCCGTAGGTTCCAAATGCAATTTGGCCTGCGATTATTGCTATTATTTGGAGAAAGCCCAATTATATACCGATGATAACCGGCACGTGATGAGCGAATCGTTGCTCGAAAAATTCATCGAAGAATACATTAATTCGCAAACCATGCCACAGGTGTTGTTCACCTGGCATGGCGGCGAGCCGCTGATGCGGCCGCTTTCGTTTTATAAAAAGGCGGTGGAACTGCAAAAACAATACGGTAGAGGAAGAACCATTGACAACAGTATTCAAACCAACGGAACATTACTCACCGATGAGTGGTGCGAGTTTTTTCGCGAAAATAACTGGCTGGTGGGTATATCAATTGACGGCCCGCAGGAATTTCACGATGAATACCGTAGAAACAAGGCCGGCAGCCCATCGTTTGTGAAAGTGATGAAAGGCATTAACATGCTCAAAAAACACAACGTGGAATGGAATGCCATGGCGGTGGTAAACGATTTTAACGCCGACTATCCGCTGGAATTCTATCATTTTTTCAAAGAGATCGGCAGCAAATTTATCCAGTTCACACCCATCGTGGAACGAATTTTCGATCACGCAGACGGACGTCACCTGGCTGCCGTTGAAGAAGGCGATACCGAAAAAGTGGCCGATTTCTCCGTTTCGCCCGAACAATGGGGCGATTTTCTTTGTGCCATATTCGACGAATGGGTTCGAAACGATGTGGGTGAGTATTACATTCAACTCTTCGATGCTACGTTGGCGAATTGGGTGGGTGAGCAGCCGGGCGTTTGCACCATGGCAAGAACCTGCGGCCATGCCGGGGTGATGGAGTTCAACGGCGATGTGTATTCATGCGACCACTTTGTTTTTCCACAATACCGGTTGGGAAATATTTACACCAAAACGCTCGTGGAAATGCTCTACGGCGAAAAACAAAATAAATTTGGGCAGGATAAATACGATTCGCTCCTCACGCAGTGCAAAGAGTGCGATTTCCTTTTCGCCTGTCACGGCGAGTGTCCCAAAAACCGGTTCACGAAAACAGCCTCGGGTGAGCCCGGGTTAAACTATTTATGCAGAGGATATTACCGGTTTTTTAGCCATGTTGCTCCTTACATGGATTTCATGAAAAACGAGTTGCTGAACAAACGTCCGCCGGCAAATGTGATGGAGGCGATCCGAAAAGGGTATTTCGACGGGAAATGAAGAAAACTGTGTTTTATTTCCTGCTCGTCATCATGGTAATAAAAACAATAATGTTTATAATCTCCAAACGGCCCAACAACATGTTCAGCGACAGCACGTATTTGGCTGCATCAGGCAGTCCGGCATAATTTCCCAGCGAACTCACTCCTCCGAATCCCGGGCCCACATTGCCAATGGTGGCAATGGAAGCCGAGAAAGCCGTTATGCCGTCCA
>JAQVEB010000058.1 GCA_028698105.1 Petrimonas sp.
TCCCTTTGCATTGGCAAATAATCATTGGAATGGTTCTCGGCGTCCTCTTTGGTTTGCTGATGAGCTATTTCGCCTGGGGAAAACAGTTCGTGAACGATTGGATCGCTCCGTTCGGCACGATCTTTATCAAGTTATTGAAACTCATTGCCATTCCGCTGATCTTCGTCTCGTTGGTGAAAGGAATTTCTGATCTGAAAGATATTTCGAGCTTCAAGAATATCGGTATCCGTACGATCATTATCTACATGTCCACCACCATTATCGCTATAACCGTCGGGTTGCTTTTGGTGAACACGCTAAAACCCGGCGCCGGTGTTTCGGAACAAACCATTGCGGAACTTACCTACACCTATGCCAACGACGAATCCATAACCTCCAACATCCATCAGGCAGGGCAACAGGGCGATGAAAGTCCCCTGAGTTTTCTCGTGGATACGGTGCCCGACAATATTTTTGCGTCGATGAGCGACAATGGACTCATGTTGCAGGTGATCTTCTTTTCCATTGTTTTCGGGATAAGTATGCTGCTCATCGCCCCAAAAAAGGCAAAGCCTTTGAGCAAGTTCATTGATTCGCTCAACGAAATCGTGCTGAAAATGGTTGATCTGATCATGCTTTTGGCGCCCTACGCCGTGTTTGCCCTGCTGGCGCAAATAATTGTAAGCTCCGGCAACGTGGAAATCCTCAAGAAACTGCTTTTTTACGGGGCAACCGTGTTGTTGGGATTGACGATCATGATCATGTTTTACATCACGGTAGTGTACCTTTTCACGAAAAAAACGCCCGGTTGGTTTCTTGGCGGCATTGCTCCGGCGCAATTGGTCGCGTTTTCAACCAGTTCCAGTGCAGCCACATTACCGGTTACCATGGAGCGCGTTACGGAACATTTGGGAGTGGACAACGAAGTATCGAGTTTTGTTTTGCCGGTTGGCGCTACGATAAATATGGACGGAACAAGTCTGTATCAGGCCGTAGCTGCGGTATTTATCGCACAAGCATTGCATTTCCCGCTCGATTTCACCGACCAGCTAACGATCATTCTCACCGCCCTGCTGGCATCCATTGGGTCGGCAGCCGTGCCGGGAGCCGGTATGGTGATGTTGGTTATTGTGTTGGAGTCCATCGGTTTTCCTGCCGAGAAGCTGGCCATCGGGTTGGCGCTAATTTTCGCCATTGATCGTCCGCTGGACATGTGTCGCACGGTGATCAACATAACGGGCGATTCCATGGTATCGGTATTGGTGGCCAACTCATTGGGAAAATTACATAAACCGAACGTAAAGAATCTGGACGATTACTATCATCAACAAACGAACCCTTAAGCCGGTAGCGTGTGCTGAAGTAGAATCTTGGTTCCGATACCGATAAGAATTAATCCCCCGATCAGTTCCACATTCAACCGTATCTTCTGGCCGAAGTAAACGCCCAGGTATCTTCCCATGAAAGCAAAAACAAACGTTACAACCGCGATAATAATTACCGCCTTCACCAGAAAACCGGGATAGGCTGCGAAGATCAATCCCGTAGCCAACGCATCAATACTGGTGGCGATTGCCATTATGACCACATTTTTCCAACTGATGTTGTAAGCATTGTACCACGAATCCTGGTTTTCTTCCGGATTAAAGCTTTCGTAGATCATTTTGATCCCGATAATCGTGAGAATGATAAAAGCCAGCCAATGGTCGTAACTTTCCATATACGAAGAGTAACTGAAACCCAGTCCATAACCGATAAGGGGCATAAATCCCTGGAAAAAACCGAAGATAAAAGAAATTTTCACCGCTTGCCACACGTAAAAGCGGGGTGAACACATGCCGCGGCTGATGGAAACGGCGAAAGAATCCATCGCCAGGCCAATGGCAATAATGAAAATGGAAAGTATATCCATGAAAAACGATGTTGTAAGAAGCGCAAAGGTACGAAAAACGGCTCAATTGCCGTGAAAGATAACGCAAAATGTTAAAGTCCGCCTGTTTGCACGCGTTACGCCAATTAAAACGTATATTTGTTTCTTAAACACTAAAAATCAATCGCTATGAATCGGAATATCGGTATCGCCATCCTTATTTTCTTCGTTTCTGTCGGGTTTCAATCGTGTAAAAACAGGCCAACATCGCTCAGCAGCCACAGCGTGGCAACCAATTACCGCACCTATTGTGCCGGTTGTCACGGCGATAACCTCGAAAAATTCGCCGCCAAGCAATGGATGGAAGAAAAAGGCACAACTTCCATCGAAAACAGCATAAAATATGGCATTACAAGTATCGGGATGCCCGCTTTCGAGAAAACGTTTTCCGATAATGAGATCAAAGCGCTTGCGGTTTACGTGAAAAATGGCATCCCCGAAGACAGAACTCAACTGAAACCCGCGGTTACCACCGATGGAATCGTGAAATCGGAAGAATATAACTTCGTTATAGACACGGTTGTAACCGGACTGGAAGTCCCGTGGGGATTGGCTTTTCTGCCGAACGGCGATTTGCTGATCTCGGAAAGAAAAGGCACGTTGCACACGTTTTCAAACGGCAAACTGTCCGCTCCAATTGAAGGTCTGCCGCCCATCATGGCCGTAGGCCAGGGCGGACTTTTGGACTTGGCGCTTCATCCCGATTACGATAAAAACGGATGGATATACATCTCCTATTCAGCCCTCGATACAAAAAGCGAAAAACGCATCGGTTCCACCGGCGTGATGCGCGCCCGCCTCGACGGAAATAAGCTCGTGGATCAGCAAACGCTCTTCATCGGAACTCCGGCAACCGATCGCGGGCATCACTGGGGTTGCAAACTGGCGTTTGACGGTAAGGGGCATTTGTTTTTCGGTGTGGGAGAACGCGGACAGCATTTCGATTTTCCGCAAAAGCTGGATAACACCAACGGCAAAATCCACCGCATCAACGAAGACGGAAGCATACCCACCGATAATCCGTTTTACAACACGCCCGGCGCCATCAAAACCATTTACAGCTACGGGCACCGTAATCCTCAAGGCACAGCCATTCATCCCGTAACCCGCGAGATATGGGAAACGGAACACGGCCCCATGGGCGGCGACGAGATCAACCTTATTCGTCCGGGATTGAACTACGGTTGGCCGGTTATTTCCTATGGAATTAATTACGACGGCACCATCCTCACCGAACTGAAAGAAAAAGAAGGCATGGAACAGCCTGTCTATCAATGGACGCCGTCCATCGCTCCGTGCGGAATGACCTTTGTGACGGGCGACAGGTTTAAGAAATGGGAAAATAATATGCTGGTCGGATCGCTTCGCTTCGATTACGTGGAACGCGTGGTGCTGCACGGGCACAAGGTAGCCCATACCGAAAAACTGGCCGAGGGTATCGGACGGGTTCGCAACGTAGTCATGAGCCCCGACGGGCTTGTGTATATCGGCTTGGAAGAGCCGGGAATGATCGTGCGGCTTGTTCCGGTGGAATAAAAACCAAACCGTCTGACCGATTGCCGGTCAGACGGATAAGATCAGAAATGCATCGGACGGACTCAAACCGATGATAAAATTCATAACTCCTCCCCGCCTTCGGCGGTACTCCTCTTAACTTAAGAGGAGGGTGGCGCTCTGTAAATTACTGCAAGAAAGCAAACATACAACTTGCTCAACAATCCCCTTAAGATAAGTGGGACGAGTTCCGATTGCCATCGGGACGGAGGGATTATGAATTGATAAGAAGATTTTCGGGATTATGTGCTGAACTCCCCTCTTTCCGCGGTACTCCTCTTAACTTAAGAGGAGGATAACTGACTGTTAATTGTTGCAAGATAGACAGTTATATGACTTACTTAGCAGTCCCCTTAAGATAAGGGGACGAGTCCCGATGGCAATCGGGACGGAGGGGTTATGAACTGATAAGAATATTCTCGGGATTGTCGTTGCTATACAGATACTTTCTAATTTCATCCAACGTACGTTGGGGATACTGAAAAACTTCAAAATTCTCAAAACGCAAAACGCGCACTCCTTTTCTTAACAGATAATTGGTACGTTGGTCGTCTTGCTCAATTTTAAGTTCATCAAAATGAACATCGCCATCTAATTCTATAGCAATATGATACTGCGGACAATAGAAATCAAGAATATAATTATCAATACTGTATTGACGAAAAAAACGAACACCATCTAATTGCCTGTTACGCAACATTTTCCAAAGAGCAACTTCTGCTGCGGTCATTTTACGGCGCAAATTTCTTCGATAAGTCTTTAAATATATCCTATTCTTATCACGCATCACTATTAAAATATAAAGTACAACAAAAAGAGGGCGAAAGATGTTTAACGTTCACACACCCAATTCCTCCCCGCCTTCGGCGGTACTCCTCTTAACTTAAGAGGAGGGGGCGCTCTGTAAATTACTGCAAGAAAGCAAACATACAACTTGCTCAACAATCCCCTTAAGATAAGTGGGACAAGTCACGATAGGAACGAAGGGGTCGTGAATTTCTTTTATGCATTACGATAAATTTATTAATGAAAACAAACAAAATAAAACTAACAAACATTATTTTAGGCATTATTTTCTTATCACAATCAATTGATGCGCAAAACGCGTCATATCAAAACGAAGATACCACCATCCTGCTCAACGAAGTCATTGTAACGGCGTTTCAGATCGAAACGCCGTTGCGTCGCCTTCCCGGCAGTATTTCGCTTTTGTCGGGACAAGAGATTCAGGTTGCCGACGGCAACAATTTTGCGGCCGTACTGAATTCGGTGCCGGGCGTGTATATGCACAGCGGAACCTATGCCACAAGCCGTATCGTGATCCGGGGCATGGGCAGCAGAACGCCGTACAATACCAATCGCATCAAGGCGTATCTGAACGACATCCCCATCACCTCTTCAGACGGGATTTCCACACCGGAAGATATTGACCTCACCGGTCTGGATAAAATGGAGATCGTGAAAGGCCCTTCATCGGCCCTGTACGGCTCCGGACTGGGAGGGAGTATCAATCTGTTCACGCCTTCGGCGTTAGTGAAATCGGCAGGTGCATTGTTGCAATACGGAAGTTACAATACGCTGAAAGCGTCTGTTAAAGGCACGTACACGATCAAGGACTTCAGTTTTTTCGGAAACCTGAACCGCACGAGTTCCGACGGTTACCGCGAAAACAACCGTTACGAACGCACATCGCTAATATCGTCGGGCGGACTTCATAAAGAAACCTATTCCGTGGATTATCTTCTTTTGTTGACGGATGTGTATGCCGGCATACCCAGCTCTGTCGGAAAAACGTTGTACGAAACCGATCCGCGGGCGGCAGCCGCCAACTGGAAAGCGATCGGAGGCTACAAGAAATACAAACGCGGTATCGGCGGAATCTCCCTGACTAATCGGTTATCCGAAAAATGGGACAATAAACTCACCGTCTTCACCCGCCTGACCGACAGTTACGAAAAACGCCCGTTCAACAACCTCACCGACGGCACATCGGGTGGGGGCATACGAAACAAGACCGACTTCCGTTCCGAAAAATTCGATGCCGTTCTGGGAATAGAATGGATAAGCGATACGTACAACTGGCAACTCGATCTGGACGGAAGCCGGATAAACGACAACAGCGAGCGGCGCAACCTGTTGAACGTATTCGGACTGACCAATTTCCGTCCTTCGGCCGAATGGAATATTTCGGTGGGCGGGGCCATGAACAGCATCAACTATACGCTTACCGATAAATTTCCCGAAAACGGCGATCAGAGTGGCAAACGCTCGTTCCCGGCCATTTTTTCGCCGAGGGTGGGCGTTAATTACGCTCCAACGAACCGCGTAGCCTTGTTTGCTTCTGCGGGGCACGGGTTTTCGATGCCGTCGCCGGAGGAAACGCTCCTGCCCGAAGGCGATATCAACAAGGATATTCAGCCGGAAAAGGGATGGCAATTCGAGACTGGGCTCCGTCTGAATCTGTTTCGGAACGCAACGCAGTTCGAAGCCGCTTTTTACCGCATCAATTTAAACAATCTTCTCGTCACCAAACGTTTAACCGAAGACATATTCACCGGCATAAATGCCGGGAAAACCCGCCATCAGGGAATTGAGCTGATGCTTAAACAACGGATATTTAATTTTGGAGCTTTTCCCGGCCGGTTGAACATGAACGCAAGTTACACATTTTCCGATAATACGTTCGTTGATTTCACCGACGACGGGAACACCTACAACGGCAATACGCTTCCGGGAATTCCTTCGCATCTCTGGCAGTCGGCTTTTCGCTGGGATCCGCTGCGCGGTCTGAGTTTCGATTTCAGGTTTCAGTACACGGGAAGCCAGTTCATAAACGATGCCAACACCGTGAAGAACGATGCTTATTTTCTGTCGGATGTTAAAACAACATACGGTTTTTCAACGTCCAAAGCTGGAAGGTTCGATATTTTCGCCGGAATAAACAATGTAACCAACACGCATTATTCGCCCATGCTCACCGTGAATGCAGTTGCCTTCGGCAAGGCTGAGCCCCGATACTACTATCCCGGCCTGCCGCGGCATTTCTACGGCGGTATTTCGTGGAGTTTCTAAATCCGGTGCGCTTCACTCATCCGTAATCCGCGCGTTTTCCGAACAACGCGCCAAGTCTTCGCGTTAATATCACAGAAAATCGTTGCCATATCATTCGCAGGCAACTCAACATTCAGAAAATGACCGCAAACTTTGCAGAAAAAGTGATAAACTTCAACCGCCGCCTGCATTATTCGGGTAAACTGCCCGAAGGCTTTCAGGTATTAAATCCGTACATGGATAATCCCGAAACCATGGAGGCCATGCAACAATTCTACTACAAATATTACAACGATGCAGTGCAACGCAGGTTTATCATCGGCATAAATCCGGGCAGGCACGGGGCGGGAGTAACGGGCATTCCTTTTACCGACACAAAACGCTTGCAGGGAGTTTGCGGTATCGAAATGAAATCGGCTTATACACACGAAGTTTCCTCTGTTTTTGTGTACGATATGATTGAGGCTTGTGGTGGAGCAACGGATTTTTACCGGCGCTTTTACATAAACTCTCCGTTTCCGTTGGCCATCATCCGCAGAACAACAACCGGCAAGTGGTTGAACGCCAATTATTACGATGATCCGGCGTTGTTTAACGACGTAAAAGGATTTATGATAGAGTCCTTGAAAGAACACATCGGCATTGGATTGGATACTTCCGGGGTTTTTGTACTTGGTAAGAAAAATGCCGGTTTCATTCACAAGCTCAACCAGGAAGCGAAACTCTTCGGCCGTTTAATGGTTCTGGAGCATCCGCGTTACATTCAGCAATATAAATCGAAAGAAAAGCAACGGTATATTGATAAATATATACAAGCTTTTAATCAGTAATTTCACATGCATACAAGCGTGAAACCTGTTGTTTACTTCTATACAGATTTGTTTAACGATTAAAAAAGTGAATCATGGCAACAAAATTCAGCGTGGGCGATAAAGTAAGCTGGAACTCCGAAGCGGGAAAGGTTTCGGGAACCATTATCAAGGTACACACAAAAGATTTCAATTACAAGGGTTTCACCCATCACGCTACGGAAGAAGACCCGCAATACGAAATTAAAAGCAGCAAAACCGATCACGTTGCGGCGCACAAAGGATCGGCGCTGACAAAAATCTGAAAACAGAAGACACATCGGGTGTTTCTTATGCGCTCATGGTTTCGATCATTTTGTCGAGATTCAGGCTGCGCGCAGACGCATCGAAGATTTTGCGGTATTCGCCGTTCAACCGGTAGAGCGACTCGTGCGTTCCCGATTCAACCATTTGCCCCTCTTTCAACACATAGATCCGGTCCGCATCCACAATTTGCGAAAGCGAATGTGAGATAATGGCCACGGTGCGGTTCTCTTTGATGGCATCCATACTCATTTTGATGTGTTCCGTGGCTATGGCGTCGAGGCTGGCGGTGGGTTCGTCCAGAAAGATCACCGGCGGGTTCTTCAGGAACAGCCGTGCAATGGCAATGCGCTGCTGCTGGCCGCCGCTCAGTTGATGGGCATCGCTTTGGTACCCGTCCGGTAGCAGAAGTACCTGCTCATGCAAAAACGCCTTTTTGGAAGCTTCCATCACCTCTTCTTCGGTTGCGGAGGTGTTGCCGTACAGAATGTTATCGTAGATGCTGCCTTTGAATATGTGGTTCTTCTGCAACACCAACCCGATATTTTCGCGCAGCGAAGCGTTCTCGTAGTCTTCCAGGTTCATACCGTCCAGCAGGATTTCGCCCTCGTCGGGTTTGTAGAATTTGCAGAGCAAATTAATGAGCGTGCTCTTGCCGGCGCCGCTCAAGCCGACAATGGCGGTTGTTTTGCCGCTTTCAAGCGTCATGCTCACATCGCGAAGCGCCTGCTTTCCGTTGGGATATGTGAAACTCACGTTTCGTACCTCAAATTTTCCCTGTATGTTAGTCGCAGTTGTCTTTCCACCTGTTTCAAGCGCTTCGTCGTTCGAGAGCACTTCGAAAAATCCGTCGGCGTAGATGATCGCATCGTTCACTTCATCGTAAATGCGGTGTAGTTGTCCGATGGGTGCGGACACGTTCCGGAACAACATGATGTGCATCATGATGGCGCCGATGCCCATCTGTCCGTCGAGTACCAGAAAAACCGTCAGAATAATGATCAGCACAACACCTATTTGCTGGATAAACGATTTCAAACTGTCAAATACATAACTCGTCTGTCGTGTTTCAAGCTGATTCGTAAGCATCTGCATTTGCAGATCGAATTGTTTTTTGCCTTCCAGTTTTTCCCGCACAAAACTTTTTATCACCGTAATGGAGTCAATGATATTGATCAGTCCGTTGTTTTTCTGTTCGCGATGGCCGCGCAACTGCATACGCGCTCCTTTCAGCTTCTTAGCCTGTCGCTGGCTCACGTAGAAATAGGCCGGAACAATGATGGTCGCCAGTAATCCCACGTAGAGATTGGCCTTATACATTACGAACAATGCAATCATTGCCGTGGAAAACAGCGGCAGAATATCGAGAAAGAAATTCTGCACCAGCCGTATCAGGCTTTCCACGCCCCGGTTGATGCGGGTTTGCAACAAACCGGTCTGGTTTTCGGGATCGGAATAAAACGACATTTTGTACGAAAGTAATCTGTCCACCGCCGCTTGCGAAAGGTCGCTTCCCACGCGGATGCGTATTTTTTCGCCGAAGTACTTCTGTCCGAACTGGATGCCGATGTTCAGCAATTCGTTGGCCAGCATGATTCCCGAAATAATGAGCAGCAGGCGCACTCCGTTTTGCAGTGGATCGGGTTGTTGCAGTAGTTGTTGCACGCGCGTGACGGTTTCGTTCACGAGGATGGGGTTCACCTGTGCGGCAAACGAGCCGATGAGCGTGAGCAGCAATGTGCCCGCTATCATCTTCTTATACGGCTTTACGAATGGGAGCAGATGACGGAAAAGTTCTCTGAACGATTGCGAATAGGTTTTCTTATTGATCATTTCTGGAAATAAAAGTTTTTTCATCACTCACTATGACACGATAGGGGAAAATGGTTTAAAACGTATCCATTGCATCACAAACAATTGAGATGAAAAAGGATTATTCGATTGAAAACCCAATCTATTTCTTTAACTTTGTCATTCGTTGAATTTATCAATAATCAAAAATATGCCACCAACAAGTAATACCAAAGTTTACGTTGATCCGCTCGTAAACGTCAACTATGCCGGCTTTTACATTCACGGCTTTTATCAAAAATTTGGCGTAAAAAATGTGATCTTCACAAATAAACCGTTTCGAAGTTTGGAAAATCGTAAAAACTGCCTGAATTTTGTCATTGATCATAAAAAATATTGCATTGACTTTGGAGGAACCAGTGATGTGAAACCCAGAGAATATGCCTGGTGCGATGTTTACGGCCACGTGAACGCGAATCGAAAGAACACATCGGCTGAATATCAGCAAAAATTGGTTTCGCTTGCGCCTTCGTTCGGAATAAAACTCTGGAGCCACGTTGATTCTTTTGTTTACGCGTGGAAGAATATGTGGAAGACTTTTTATAAGGTATTTCCTTTCAAGTTTATCGTGGACTACCGCAAGCAATGCCGCTATCGCGTGTACTATGAAGAATACGAAAATCCCGCGCCGGAAGTAGATAAAAACTATATCTTTCACCTGAGTTCCGTATGGCCGAATGACGATTGGGAAAAGAACGATCCGGGATTCAACGAGGCGAATTCCGCATTTATTGCCGCCTGCAATGCTATCCCTGATCTGAATTTTGACGGCGGATTGACTTTCTCCAAAAATGTTAATTGCAACCCCTCACTCACCCAGTTCAAGTGCGAAGGAAGCGTTTCGGTAAAGGAATATCTGGAGAAAACACGCAGGTCGGTACTTGCCTTTAACACACCTTTTTCCAATGGGAGCCACGGATGGAAACTCAGCGAGTTTATGGCGCTCGGCAAGGCCATTGTTTCGTTGCCGCTTGTCAACGATTTGCCGGAACCGCTGACACATGGAGAAAACGTCCACTTCGTGGAATACAACGAAGCGGCCATCAAAGAAGCCATTCTGAAAATCAGAAATGACGATGAATACAGAACGAAACTGGAAAAAGGCGCGCGCAAATATTGGGAAACGTACGGCACTTCCACAAAATCGTTGGAATTACTGGGTATAAAATGAGGCCGTAAATTCCAACTGAAAACGTTATCCTATCAGCACACTTCCCGAATCGCTTCCGCGATAATGGGAATGCCTTTCTGAATGGTTTCCACATCGGTATTGCAAAACGAAACGCGCATGTAATCGTTCTTTACTCCGTCGGGATCAAAAGTTTTTCCGGTGACGAAAACCACGCCTTTCTCAATGGCTTTTTTCAAAATAAGGGTGGAATCGGTGCCTTCGGGCAGCTTGAGCCACGTGTAAAAACCGCCGCGCGGTTTTTCGAACGAAACACACTCCGGCAGATATTTTTCCAGAGCCTCTATCATGGCAAGGCCGCGTTTTTTGTATTCTTTACGCGTTGTCGTTAAGTAATCCGAAATGTAATCTTCGCGCAGAAATTTATCGGCGATCACCTGCGAGATGCTGGGCGAGCAGGCATCAATGGATTGCTTGATGAGTTCGCATTTTTTATAGATATGCTCGGGAACAAGCATCCAACCCAGCCGTAAGCCGGGGCCGAGGATTTTCGAGAATGAGCCGGAGTAACACACATCAATCCCTTCGGGATCCATGGCTTTGATCAGTTGCATTTTCGGAACGTCTTCTTCGTAAAAATACAGATCGCTGTACACATCGTCTTCGATAATGGGAATATCCTGATCTTTAAGTAATTCAATGATCTGCCGTTTCACCTCTTCTGAATAAATGATCCCGGCAGGATTGTGAAAATTGGGGACGTAGTACAAAAATTTGGGTTTTGGCCGTGTGGTTTCCAGCTTTTCTTTGAGTTTCTGTATGTCCATTCCGTCACCTTTCAATGGCACGGTAACAAATTGCGCGTCGTATGCGCGAAAAGCCGACAACGCTCCGATGAAACTGGGTGTTTCTACCAATACCGGATCGCCCGGATCAATAAATGCCTTCGCCAAAATATGGATGCCTTGCAACGAACCGGTGGTGATCATCAAACGGTTTTTCTTTACCGGTAGGCCTTTGGCTTCAAGGTATTCCGACAAGGACTCCAACAACGCAGGTAGTCCGTTTGTAGGGCCGTATTGCATGGCGAGTTGTTTCTCTTTTTCGGTAAGAGAATGGTAAATTTTGTCCAGGGTTTCGAGCGGAAAAAGCTCGTTGCCGGGCATGCCGCCGGCAAAAGAGATGATGTTGGGAGCCGTGGCAAGGCTCATCAGGTCGCGGATCTCCGATGAACGGAGATTTGAAACGCTGCTTGCAAATCGTGTCATAATGTGGTTTTTTATAAATGGTTAAATGTCAATTTCCCTTTGTGTTTTATAAGCCATACCCGTAAAATGGGCTAAAAGCTCTCCGGTTTCGGAAAAAATATTCACGTCGTATGTGAAAAGCGGGTTGCTTCTCCCAATTTCAACGGCTTCGGCGATGAGTGTTCCTCCGGATGATTTGGCGATGAAAGTTATGTTGGAATTAACGCTCAGCGCGATGTGACCGTAAGCATTCGCCGCCGTGCCGAGACAAAAATCGGCCAAGGTAAACAGCAATCCGCCATGGACGTATCCGGCGCCGTTTAAATGCGAATCGTTGATTTGCACCTGCACTCTCGAGTATCCGGGACGGCATTCCACGATTTCCAGTCCGCACATGGCAGCAAACCGATCGTTATTGAAATATCGCTGTAGTTTTTCGTCCATATTTTCGAACTAAAGCTGGTAAATATCGCTTTGGCTGAGCAGCGACAACTCGTTTTTCTCCAAAACGGCGATTAGCTTTTCCATTTCCGTTGAGCGAATAACGGCCAGCGCAACGTCTTTATTGGAAAAAGCGTACATGTAATCCACGTTAATATCGTCCTCGGCCAGTATGCTCAAAATGGTGTACAATCCGCCCGGTTTGTCGGGCATACTCACACAAACCACATCGGTTAATCCCACTGAAAAACCGGCTTTTTCGAGCGCCTGTTTTGCCACATCCGGCCGGCCCACCACCATGCGCACGATGCCGTAATCGGCTGTTTCGGCTACGCTTAGCGCGGTAATGTTCACATCGTTTTCCGTCAAAATTTTGGTCAGTTCGGTAAGACGGCCAGAGCGGTCTTCCAGAAAGACGGATAGTTGTTTAATGATCATGCTTTCAATATGTTAGATGTATGAAATTGGTAATTGGTAATTAGTAATTAAAAGTGACGGTTGTCAATGATGCGTTTCGCTTTTCCTTCGGAGCGCTCGATGCTGTTGGGCTCCACCAGTTTAATGTTCGCACTAAGTCCGAGCAGGCTTTTAATGTTGTGGTCTATGCGGTGACGGATGGCTTCCAGTTCGCGTATGCTGTCCGACCAGCTTTTCTCGTCTATTTCCACGCGGATTTCCATTGTATCGAGGTTGTTTTCGCGATTGATGATAAGTTGATAGTGCGGCGTAGTTTCGCTCATTTCCATCAGTACCGATTCAATTTGCGACGGGAAAACGTTCACACCGCGAATAATCAGCATATCGTCCGAACCCCCGAGACATTT
>JAQVEB010000059.1 GCA_028698105.1 Petrimonas sp.
GTATCGAAAGATGAGTTCGAAAAAGATTTGAATGATAATTACATTGCGATGCAAAATGCAGGTGTGAAAATCAGCGAGCCGCGCTACTATATGCCGCCTTTCGAATGGTACAATCAGCAAATCAGCGATTGGGCAAAGCCGATAAATGTTCAAATTGTGAACTTCACTCCCGGAACAACTTCCAACGCCGATTATACCACGCCCGATATGAAAAACTACATTTCTTCCGAAACCATTTATAACAATATTTTGGCGCACGAAAAGAAAAATAAACTGAACGGCTTTTTGCTTTTATCGCACATCGGTACCGATCCCAAACGAACCGACAAGTTTTACAATCGGCTGGATAATTTAATCAAAGAATTGAAAAAACGAGGGTACGAGTTTGTGCGGGTGGATGAGTTGTTGGGAAAGTGAATGTGCCGCATTCCGCGCGGAGTTAGTTGCTGTCTCAAAAGTATTACTGTAGTTTCATTTCGTCATTTTGAGTCCCCACCCAAAAATTGGGCATAAAGAGGGAATGACATGAATAATAATTAAATAGATGCCTCCTTTCGTCGGCCCCGATAATCGGGATTTCCGCTTTGCTCCAACATGACAACCGATTCGAAGCCCAACTATGTGCGGTTGTCATTTCGGACGAAGTGAGAAATCTATAATAACTTAAAATCTGCTATCAAATTGTCATTCTGAATGGAGCTTTAGCGAAATGAAGAATCTATTTAGCTTGACAACATAGATGTTTCACTTCGTTCAACAAAATGAAAGTACGGTGATACTTTTGAGACAACCTCATCACAACGTCGCTCTTCGGATGACGCCTGTTCAATAATCCTTCGGCGTTTTCTCATCAGGATATTCTTCACGAAATCCTGTCCAGTAATCTTTTACCGTTGATTTCATCTCCCTGTGTAACAGTAAAATGCCGAGCAGGTTAGGTACAGTCATAAAAACCACGGTGATCAGCGACAAGTTCCAGATAATGGTGGTGTCAACAAACGATGCGAAAAAGAAGGCGACGACATACACAATGCGATAGGGCATCACAAATTTAGATCCGAACAGAAATGTGATGGAACGCCCGCCGTAATACGACCACGCAAGCGCCGTGGAAAAAGCAAAGAGCAGCAAACCGATGGCCACGATATATTGCCCCCAACTGCCGAAATAACTTCGGGTGAAAGCCACGGTAGTGAGCGGCGCGCTGTGGATAAGCGAGTAGCCGGTGAATACCAGGTTGCCGGCATTCACTAACTTTCCGTTCACGACCTCAATTTCTCCGCTATACGGCTGATTGTTGGATGAAACAACGATTTTTTCTGCAATGGAACGGGCATGAATAATGGAAACGTTATTAGTGATCATGCCATCTTCTACTTGCAATTTTCCGCTAAAAACCGGTTCACGTACGCCGGCAATGTTCATGTGTTTGCGCAAAAGGTTGGCCTGCGCTTTATCGGTATCGTCATATTTTTTAGCAAGCACTTCAATATCGGTCAGTTGAAACTGATTGGGCAGTTTTTCGCTCCACACGCCCGATGACAGCAGCACCATTCCCGTAATAAAACAAATAATGAGCGTATCAATAAACGGTTCCAGAATAGCCACCATCCCTTCGGAAACGGGTTCGTGTGCCTTGGCCGAAGCGTGCGCGATGGGCGCTGAACCTTGCCCGGCTTCGTTGGAGAACAGTCCGCGGTTTACGCCGTTGTTGAACGCATAGGCGAATCCTGCTCCCAGAAAACCGCCTACGGCAGCCGTTCCGGTAAAAACGTTCGCAAAGATGGATGTGAACGAAGGAATGATATTTTGGTAATTGAATAAGATAACGGCAAGCGCACCGATCAAATACAGAATAGCCATAAACGGCACGAGTTTTTCGGTTACTTTGGCAATGCGTTTGATGCCGCCGATGATGATCAACCCCATCACAAACGCCAGCACGGCGCCCGTGATAATTTGTTTGATGCCGAAAGTGGCAAAAATGGAATTTGAAATACTGTTGATCTGCGGTAAACTTCCGGTACCGAACGACGACAGAATGGCCGCACATGCGAAAAATATCCCCATCCACTTGCCGGTATTGACGGTTTTTTCGTTTTTGAGGCGGAGATTGAGGCGTTTTTTCATGTAATACATCGGGCCGCCGGAGACCTGCCCTTTGGAATCGAAATCGCGATACTTGTGCGACAGCGTCACTTCCACGAATTTCGTACACATGCCGATAAAGGCCGAAAAGAGCATCCAAAATAACGCCGCCGGGCCACCCAAATAAATGGCGAATGCCACTCCGGCAATATTTCCGGTTCCCACCGTTCCCGACAAGGCCGTTGCCAGCGCCTGAAAATGCGACGTATCGCCCTGGTCGGTGGCTTTGTCGTACTTTCCTTTTACGATTTTTATCGCATGCCTGAAATAACGGATTTGTGGAAATTTCAGATAAAGGGTGAAAAATATACCTGTTCCCAACAGCAGGAACACAAACCAATTGTTTCCGCCAAGATAACTATGTAGTGTGATTAAGAACTCGTTTATTTGTTGCATCGGTACTGAAAAAATTCAAAACCACAAATATAAAGAATCCTTTAAAAAAACAAAATATTATTTATAAAAAAGAAAGGAAATATGCATCAAATCTATGGATTAAATCTATCTTTGTCTAAAAGTTTATCATCGTTGTCAAATCTTGTATAAATGAAAAACAGACATCAAAAAATTGTTTATAGTAGTATCGGTTGTGTTTTTAAGTTCGTGCAATATCAGTCAGCCGATAGTCCGGGAAGTTCCAAAAAACAACCAAACTTATCAAGTCGATTATCTCTTTGAGCATGACGGTTGTAAGGTATATAGGTTTTACGACACCTGGATCGGCAATTACGTCTATTTCACCAATTGTAACGGAAATGTTATAAGCATTAAAAACGATTCAACGAGAAAAAGGGTAGAGAATTCAGTTCGCATAACATACGATGATTACAACAAAATACAGAAAAAATAATATGGAAATGAAACAAAAAGAAGAACAACATCAACCTGAAAGGTTGAAATCACTCGACGCGCTGCGCGGGTTCGATATGTTTTGGATCATGGGAGCAGAAGAAGTTTTTATCCTGCTCGGATCGTTAACCGGATGGCCGGTTTTACAGTGGTGGGCGAATCAAATGACACATGTGGAATGGCACGGCTTTCACGCTTACGACATGATTTTCCCGCTGTTCCTGTTCATCGCAGGTGTTTCTTTCCCCTTTTCGGCACGAAAAAGATTGGCTGTTGAAGGCGGAAAACAAGCGCTTTACCGCCATATTTTCAAAAGAGGTCTGATCCTTGTTTTGCTGGGAATTGTTTACAACAACGGGTTGAGTTTCGATTTTGCGAATATGCGTTATGCCAGCGTGCTTAGTCGAATCGGATTGGCATGGATGTTTGCCGCACTGATTTTTATGAATACCAAAAACGCGAAAATCCGTTTCATCTGGCTATGGGCAATTCTTATTTTCTATTGGCTGCTGTTTGTACTTTTCAAAGCGCCCGATTTGGGAGACCCAAATCATTACTCCATGAAGGGAAACATCTCGAGTTACATTGACCGGATTCTGCTGCCCGGCCGGTTTTGTTGTTACGAAATAGGCGATAACGAAGGTATTTTACCAACCATCGCCGCCATTGGAACCGGGCTGTTGGGAATGCTCACCGGAGAGTTTTTGATGAGATACATAAAACCGATGAAAAAGGTGCTTTACCTGGCTCTTACTGCGGTAGGTCTAATGGTTATCGGACAAATTTGGAATCTTACTTTTCCCATTAATAAGAACCTGTGGTCGAGTTCGTTTGTGTGTTGGGTTGGCGGATTAAGTATGCTGTTGTTGGCAATTTTTTATCTCATTATTGATGTTTGGAAATTTCAGAAATGGGCGTTTTTCTTCGTCGTTATCGGCATGAATCCCATCACTATCTATCTGGCAAACCGCATCATCGGATTCAGTCATGCGTCGGAATTTTTCTTCGAAGGAATCGGTAAATTATTACCCGAAGCGTGGGCTCCATTCGTGCACGCCGTGGGGATCGTAGCCGTAGGCTGGGTATTCCTGTACATCTTGTATAAAAAGAAAATCTTTTTGAAGGTGTAAAGATAGGTTTTATGAAACAGTTGAGAGCATTTATTTCGGCAGGAACGATTCTTTTGGGGACGGGAATTTTCGCCCAGCAGAAACCCAATGTTCTTTTTATCGTGGTGGATGATCTGCGTCCGGAATTGGGATGTTATGGTGTTGATGCAATTAAAACACCAAATATAGACCGTCTTGCCGGAAAATCCACCATTTTCCAAAATGCCTATTGTAACATTCCCGTGAGCGGTGCCTCGCGAGCGAGTTTGCTGACGGGTATGTACCCGAAATTTCCAGAACGATTCCGTGATTACACTACCCGTGCAAGTGTTGATGCGCCAAATGCTGTTCCTCTGTCCCATGTCTTTACGGCTAATGCTTACCATACAATCTCAAACGGGAAGGTTTTCCATCACTTAGACGATCATGCTGCTTCGTGGAGTGAATATCCGTACAGGGCCCATCCCGACTCGGCGAGTACCAATAAATACAACGAATGGGAAATGTGGCAAAATTCCGAATCGGGAAAGTATATTAACCCTAAAACGCTTCGTGGCCCTTTTTGTGAATCGGCCGATGTTCCCGATTCAGCTTACGACGACGGTAAACTCGCCCTCAAAACCATCGCCGATTTAAAACGGTTGAAAGCGATGGATAAACCCTTTTTTCTATGTGTGGGATTTTGGAAACCGCATCTTCCGTTCAACGCACCCAAAAAATATTAGGATATGTATGACCGGAACACCATTCCGGTTCCAACAAATCGTTTCCGACCCACAGATTTGCCCGATGAAGTTCAAAATTCGGGTGAAATAAATTCTTATGCGCGGGTGAAAGAACCCACCGATACGGAATTCCTAAAGGAAGTCCGGCACGGTTATTATGCCTGCGTAAGCTACGTGGATGCGCAAATCGGTATGGTGCTGGATGCACTGAAAGAACTGGAGTTGGATAAAAACACCATCGTCGTTTTATTGGGCGACCATGGCTGGAATCTGGGAGAACATAATTTCATCGGAAAGCACAACCTGATGAAAACCTCGATGCACGTGCCGCTGGTTGTGCACGTTCCGTGGTTGGAAGGCGGTAAAACCCTTTCGATGGTTGAATTTGTAGATATTTATCCAACGCTTTGCGAGTTATGTCAATTGCCTATTCCCGAAAATCAATTGGATGGAACCAGTTTCGTACCCATTTTGAAAAATCCGAAGGCAAAAACAAAGAATCACGTTTTCGTGCAGTGGCAAGGCGGCTATAGTATTGTGGATTACCGGTATAATTATGCCGAATGGCCGAAAGCAAAAAATGAACCCACAATGATTTTCGACCATAAAAAAGATCCGCAGGAAAATGTGAATCGCTCGAAAGAAATCAGGTATGAATTTCCGATGAGGAAATTGTCAAAGAAAGTGAAGAACGGTATTTTGCGGAGTTCACGAAATTATTGATTAAAAAACATGAATAAAAATCCAATAAGAAAAGTTGGAATACTTGCTACTTCGGTATTGACTTTTTCTGCTGCTTATTCGCAGCAAAAACCCAACATCATCTATATCATAGCCGACGACTTAGGCTATGCCGATTTAGGTTTCTACACCCAAACGAAAATCGAAACACCCAATATCGACCAGCTTGCGCGCGAAGGTATTCGCTTTACGCAACACTATTCGGGTTCGCCTGTTTCGGCGCCGTCGCGCTGTGTGTTGCTTACAGGGAAACACAGCGGACACGCCTATATTCGCGGAAACGATGAAATGCCCGAACGCGGCAACGTGTGGAGCCACGCCGCAATGCTTGCCGATTCCACGTTGGAAGGACAGCGGCCGCTTCCGGCAGCAACCGTAACCATTCCCAAATTATTGAAAAAAGCGGGATACACCACCGCGATGATAGGTAAATGGGGCTTGGGTTATCCGGGTTCGGAAGGAACGCCCAACAAAATGGGTTTCGATTTCTTTTACGGCTACAACTGCCAACGGCAGGCTCACACGTACTATCCGCCATTCCTTTATCGAAATGAGCACCGCGAGTATTTGCAAAACAAATTGCTGCCTGCGCACACGCCCCTCGACAAGGGCGCCGACCCGATGCTTGAATCGAGTTACGATAAATTCACCCAAAAACAGTATGCACCCGATTTATTGTTGAAAGAAATACTTTCTTTTGTGGATCAGCAAAAGACCAACCCGTTTCTGCTGATGTGGACAACGACTGTTCCGCACGTACCGTTGCAGGCGCCGCAAAAATGGATAGATTATTACGTGAAAAAGTTTGGCGACGAAAAACCTTATACGGGCGACTCGGGATATTTCCCTACGCGTTATCCGCACGCCACTTATGCTGCCATGATCAGTTATTTTGATGAACAAATCGGCGAACTTGTTGCCGAATTAGAAAGGCTCGGAATTTACGATAATACGCTCATTATCTTTACGAGTGACAACGGGCCTACCTTCAACGGCGGAGCCGATTCGCCCTGGTTCGACAGTGCACATCCGTTCAAAAGCGAGCAAGGGTGGGGGAAAACATCGCTCCGCGAAGGCGGAATCCGCGTTCCGATGATCGCCGCCTGGCACGGAAAAATTAACCCCGGAACAACCACCGACCATATTTCTGCTTTTTGGGATGTGATGCCCACTTTTGCCCAAATTGCCGGAGTGAAAGATAACGTTTCGGACGGTATCAGCTTTTTACCAACGCTGTTGGGTAAAAAACAAAAGCAACACAAATACCTCTATTGGGAATTTCCCGAAAACGAAGGTTCCAAAGCCATCCGCATGGGAAATTGGAAAGGCTATATTCCCAACTACAAAAAAGGCGACCGAAAAATGGAGTTGTACGATTTAAGCAAAGACCCGCGCGAACAAAAGAACATCGCCAATGAGCATCCAAAAATCGTGAAAAAACTTCAGAAAATGATGAACGAAGCGCACGAGAAACCCTCAGTTGCCAAATTTGATATGGAATGAAATATTTTGGACGATCACTGGAAATCTTTATCGTTAAACGAAATAAAATTTGATATGCGCACAAAACTCAAAACAATTTCTTTAGCCTTCGCCACAGTTGGAGGGCTATATGCTCAACAAAAGCCCAACATCGTCCTCATTTACGCCGATGACATCGGTTACGGCGACTTATCCTGCTACGGAGCAACACGCGTTCAAACTCCGAACGTTGACGCACTAGCCAACAGTGGTTTACGCTTTCGCAATGCACATGCCGCTGCCGCTACCAGCACGCCTTCGCGTTATGGGTTGTTTACGGGCGAATATCCGTGGCGCAGAAAAGGAACAGGTATTGCTGCGGGCGATGCCGCAATGATCATTAAACCAACCCAATACACGTTGCCGAAAATGATGCAGGAAGCCGGATACACCACCAGTGCTGTAGGTAAATGGCATCTGGGTTTGGGAAATGAAACGGGAAAACAGGAGTGGAACGGACGGGTTGCGCCCGGCCCAAATGAAATCGGATTCGATTATTCCTACATTATGGCGGCTACGGGCGACCGCGTACCTTGCGTTTATTTGGAAAACCAGCGGGCAGTCGGGCTTGATCCCAAAGACCCGATTCAGGTGAGTTACACCAAAAACTTTCCCGGTGAACCCACCGGAAAAGAGAATCCCGAACTGCTTACGAAACTTAAACCCAGTCACGGACACGATATGGCGGTGGTTAATGGCATTTCGCGCATCGGGTATATGAAAGGCGGGAAATCGGCATTGTGGGAGGATGAAAATATTGCCGACAGCATCACGACTCATGCAGTGCGGTTCATTGAGCGAAACAAAAATAAACCGTTTTTCCTCTACTTCGGCACAAACGATATTCATGTGCCGCGCTATCCGAACGAGCGTTTTCGCGGAAAAAGCGGAATGGGATGCCGTGGCGACGCCATTTTGCAATTCGACTGGTCGGTAAGCGAAGTGGTGCGCGCGCTCAAAGAAGCGGGAATTTATGACAACACGCTCATTATCGTTACCAGCGATAATGGGCCTGTGGTGGACGATGGTTATCAGGACGAAGCCGTTGCACTGCTGAAAAATCACAAACCATGGGGGCCTTTCCGTGGCGGGAAATACAGCACGTTTGAGGCGGGAACGCGTGTTCCGTTTATTGTGCACTGGCCGGGAAAGGTGCGCACGGGCGTTTCCGATGCGTTGGTTTCGCAAATTGATATGCTCGGTACGCTTGCCGAATTAACGGATGTAAAAAGCACGCAGGCCATCCCTGAAGACAGCCAAAATCAGCTTCCGGCGTGGTTGGGCAGCGATTTAAAGGGGCGCGATTATGTAATTGGTGCGGCCGGCACTTTAACGGTACTCACATCGGAATGGAAATACATTGAGCCGGGAAACGGAGCGGCGTATAACGCATTTACGAATACGGAGCTTGGGAACAATCCAAACGATCAGCTATACAACATGTGTCGCGATCGCGGCGAATACGATAATGTTGCGGAAGAAAATCCGCTTATTGTCAGGTTTTTAAAACAAATTTTGGAAGAGGAAAAAGCCAAAGGGATCAACAAAGAGTTATAGCTCAGGAAACTACATTAAAAGTGCTACAACAGTTTCATTTTGTAATGTTGAGACCTCACCCAAAAATTGGGCATAAATCGGAAATGACATGAACAATAATTAAATAGATGCCTCCTTACGCCGGTATGACAACTGACTTGAAGCCCAACTATCTGCGGTTGTCATTTAAAACGAAGTGAGAAATCTATAATAACTCAAAATCAGATATTTACAAAATTCATCAATAGTAAATGAATTTGCAAACATACGAGTTATCGGGAGACAATTTGATAGTAAATTTTACTTTTGATACAGCTTTTTTTATGGGATATGAATGTTGGCATTATCTTCAAATCCGTGTTGGGGCTGTTCTTCTCTAAACTCGATCATCCAGTTGATGTCGAATTTATCAATCAACGAGCCGTAATAGGCGCCCCAGAAAGTTTCTTTGAACGGCGCTTTCACCGTTCCGCCTCCTGAGAGGCTGTCAAAAAGCCGTTCGGCTTCTTCTTTTGTATCGGTAATGATACTCACCTTCACATTTTCGCCGATAATCGCCGGAGTTGAAGTCACATTATCGTTTCCCATGAGCGTTGTTTCACCGTTGAGGGGCAAAGCGATAAACCGGATTTTAGGGCGCATGTCACGGGAAATATGTTCAAAACTTTTTTCCTCGGGAAGATCGCCGTAGCGTACGAGGTGCGTAAAATCGCCTCCAAAAACTTTTTTATAGAAATTAAATGCTTCCTCGCATGTTCCGTTGAAGGTGAAATATGGGTCGAATTTCGTGATCATAACTTTTTGTTTTAGGCGTTTTTAAAAAGAAAGTTGATGGAAAATGTCAATATTTCTGCTGTTGAAACAACTTTCAGTGAGTATCAACATAAATCCATCTTTCTCTATTAACAACGTTTTACGGGGAAAAGTTGTCCACACGAAATCTTATTTCGTTAAAATTTGTTCACCCATTCTATGAAAGCGTTCGTCCAGTCCAGCAGGAATTGTTTCGATTCTTCCTTCACGAGGTTTCCTTGCTCGTCAAAAAGGGTGTAGCTGTTGCCGATGTAGGCTTCGGGTTGCTGCATCATATAAACGTTGAGGAAAACCATGGGTTGGCGAAGAACGTGATTTACGGCCAATCCGCCCAGCGGGCCCATTGAACTGCTGATAATCGCGCCGGGTTTTCCTCCCCACGCATTTTGTCCGTATGGACGTGAAGCTACGTCTAGCGCATTTTTCAGCACTCCCGAAACGGAACGGTTGTATTCCGGAGTTACGAACAAATATCCGTCGGCTTCTTTAATTTTCTTGCGGAACGCTACCCATTCTGCAGGCGGATTTTCACCGTCTAAATCTTCGTTATAATGTTGCAGTTGCCCAATTTCAACAATTTCTATGTCTAACGACTGCGCGGCCATCTGCATAACTTGTTTCGCTATTTTTCTATTGAAAGACTCTTTACGTAAGCTGCCGACCAAAACGGCGATCTTCTTTTTATCCATAATGTTTTGATTTATTAAATTGATTATCGGTCATCTGTCGTTTCATCGGATGGAGGAACATTGGCTTTTACTTTACCGGGCAAATGACTCATTGTTAAAACGTACAATAGACCTTTTTGTTTAAGCGGTTTTTTCTATTTCAGATTTATAAAATTTATTTCAGGTTTCCTTTCTCCAACGATTGGCCGACAAGCTGATGAAGCAATTCCCAAACTTTGTACGGCCCTTTTTGTACAACCTGCAAGGTTTCAACAACCTGGGCGGCGGTTATACCCGCTTCGCGCCAACTGGTTCCGTTGCTGTACGTATTGAGCATAACGGGCATTATTTTGTCAATGGAGGCCGCGTACACGGCTTCCGGTGTTTGCTCGTTTTCAAATTCCAGCCAAAGGCGATAATAGATTTCTCCCTGATCGGGCGGTAAGAGCGCGAAAAGCTTTTTTGCCGCATCGTTTTCCCGATCAAACTTATCTTCGTAACCTTTTTCGTCGAAAATAAATGTGTCGCCGGCATAAATCTCAACCAGATCGTGCACGGTGATCATTTTCAGGATGTGCAGCAAATCCAACTCGTTCTTCTTGTCGGCATATTCAAAGAATATTTGCGCCAGCAAAATGCTGTGCCAGGTGTGTTCGGCGGTATTCTCCCTTCGGGATTCGTCTGTCAGGAAGTTTCTTCTGATAATGTTTTTTAATTTGTCGGCTTCCAGTATAAAATCAATCTGTTGTTGCAATCTTTCGTCCATATTTCTTTTGTGGGGATGGTTTGTTCCCCAATTACAACAGATTTCAGGCCGGATCGTTTACGGCAAAGAGCCGATTTTTACTTAGCAG
Source organism: Petrimonas sp. (assembly GCA_028698105.1). Taxonomy (GTDB): domain Bacteria; phylum Bacteroidota; class Bacteroidia; order Bacteroidales; family Dysgonomonadaceae; genus JAQVEB01. Next base: position 10,965 of record JAQVEB010000059.1, read on the forward strand.
GATATTTTTCGCCGTATTTGCGGATGTGGTATTGATAGGAGGAATCCGGTTTGATAACCATGAGCGATCCGCCTTTTTTGGGTACAATAACCGGCATATTATCGGGCCAGGCGTTGTATTGTCTTTTCTGCGAAGAGCGCAGATTGGTGTTGGCGAATTTTCGCTGCAAGTCCTCCGGTAAGGTTTTAAAGTCGAAATGTTTCTTCGGAAAAGATTTCAGGGTGTCGGAGAACGGATATTCAGGCAACGGTAATTTTGGAAGGGTGTCTAATCTTAATTTCGGGATTCTTTCCTCTTGCGCGAAGACGGAGCACACGAAAATCCCGGCGATGAATGTAAGCAAAATGTAACGTTTCATAATCGGATATTGATTAAGTGAATTTATTTATGGATGCAAAGCAACGAGATTTTCCATAAAAAAATTCAACTTTATGATAGTTTTAACATTAGTCGTTTCTTTAGCACCCTTTTGACATGGAAAGAATTTTATGAAATTATCTTTTTTTCTCAAAGAACTTTTTCATTAACGCGGCGCATTCATCCGCTAAAACCCCCGATGAAATGGCGGTTTTTGGATGCAATACCCCTGAGGTGAAGTTACGGTAACCCCGTTTCTCGTCGGCTGCGCCGTACACGATGCGCGCGATTTGCGCCCATCCCAACGCGCCAGCGCACATGGGACATGGTTCCACGGTGACGTACAGCGTGCAATTGGTCAGGTATTTTCCGCCCAACACGTTCGCAGCTGCGGTAATTGCCTGCATTTCGGCATGAGCCGTAACATCGTTGAGAGTTTGCGTGAGGTTATGCGCCCGCGCGATAATACGCTGGTCATTCACGATGACGGCTCCGATGGGCACTTCACCTTCATCGAAAGCCCTCCGCGCTTCGGCCAGCGCCTGCCGCATAAAATAAGCATCGTCCAGCATATCATCTTCTCATTTCATTTTCTTCAAAAAGCGTGGGATAATCCTGATCCATATTTTTCAGTATATGATTCATCACGGTTTCGCGAAACCATCGCGAGCGATTGGATATTTTATATTTTTTCAGGTAAAAACCGATCAATTCATATTCTTCGTCGTTCAGCATAAATTCCGCTTTCTTCGTGCGGGGTTTTGTGCGTACCGGAATTTTGTATCTCTTCGTTGTTTTCATCAGCCCTGAAGAATTGATTTTATCATACGCCGGAGTCGGCAATTGGTTTGCAGCTACAAAAAAACAAAATATTTTCACTAAAAAGAAGTGTTTATTGCTTAAATTTGTAATTTTACCGGTAAATACGGCAAAAATGGCTCAACATAACGAATTGGGAAAGCAAGGCGAGGAAGTTGCCGCGCGGTTGTTAAAATCCGAAGGCTATGCCATCGTGGAACGAAATTGGAATTTCCACGGGTACGAAATTGATATCGTTGCCGAGAATGAAGAGTTCATTGTTTTCGTGGAAGTAAAAACCCGCACTTCGGTACAATGGGGCAACCCCGAAGATTTTGTGGGAAAATCCCGTCAGCGCAGAATGATCGAAGGTGCGAATCATTACCTGATTGAAAATGATATTAATAAGCCTGCACGGTTCGATATCATTGGAGCGGTGTGGAATGGCAGAACTTTTGAAACGGAACATATTGAGGACGCTTTTTTGCCGTTCCTGTAAAAACGTTGCAGGCAATCGCCCCGCGACGCCGCAACACAAACGGGAATAATGTATGAATATCGAAGAACTGTATGATTACTGCCTTACGATAAAAGGCGCAGAGGCTACTACGCCGTTCGATGAGGTGACGCTGGTGATGAAAGTGTGCGGAAAAATGTTCGCCCTTATTCCCACCGACGCCGACAGAACATCGGTTTCCGTGAAGTGCGATCCGAAGAAAGCCGTGCCGCTTCGGGAAAAATACGCTTGTGTGGAAGCGGCATTTCACATGAACAAAATGTATTGGAACACCATTTACCTGACAGGCGAAATGCCCGATAACGAGATCAAACACTGGATTCGTCATTCGGTGGACGAAGTGGTGGGGAAATTACCTAAAAAAACTCAACAAACATATTATGGATCAATTAAGTGAAAACAGAACGATGATCCGTCT
>JAQVEB010000060.1 GCA_028698105.1 Petrimonas sp.
ACCCAAAACCGGAGAGGTTTTGTGTATGGTGGCGTCGCCAAATTACGATCCGGCTATCCTTACCGGAAAAGATTTCGGTGCAAATTACCTGGAACTGGAGCGAAATCCGTACAAGCCGCTTATAAACAGGGCGGTAAATGCGATGTATCCTCCCGGTTCAACATTCAAACCTTCGCAGGGAGCTATTTTTCTTCAGGAAGGAATAATTTCCACAGAAACCCGGTATAGTTGTTACCACGGCTATCCGCCTTTGGGAGGACGTCCGGCCTGCCACGGCCATCCATCGCCCTTACCCATTGTGCCGGCATTAGCAACCTCGTGTAATTCATTTTTTTGTTACGGACTTAACAATATGTTGAGCAACCGCGAAAAGTATCCGAGCGTGAGCGCCGCTTTCGATATATGGAAAGACCACATGGTTCAACTGGGTTACGGCAACAAACTCGGCATTGATCTTCCTTCGGAAAAAAGAGGATTTATTCCCAACAGCAAATTTTATGACAAGGTTTACAAAGGAATGAAATGGAATGCCAACACCATCATATCCATTGCCATAGGACAGGGCGAAATTTTGGCTACGCCTTTACAGATGGCCAATTTTGCGGCCGAAGCAGCAAACAGGGGATATTATTACGTGCCTCACGTAGTTCGCGAACGCAAAGGCGCGCCGCTGGACACGTTATATACCCGGAAACACAATTCGGGAATTGACCCGTCTGTATTTGAAGTAATTGTTGAGGGCATGGCGCGCGCAGTAAGCGGTGGAACGTGCCGCAGAACCGATCTCTCGCCGGAAATCATCGTTTGCGGCAAAACCGGAACGGCTGAAAACCCGCATGGCGAAGACCATTCGCTGTTCATGGGTTTTGCCCCTAAAGACGACCCCAAGGTTGCCATTGCCGTTATTGTTGAAAATGCAGGGTTTGGAGCAACATACGCTGTGCCGATAGGGCGGTTAATGTTTCAGAAATACCTCAAGGATTCCATTCCCGAAAGGGACAAATTTCTGGAGAAACAAATAGCAAATAAAGTTATCTTGCCGCATATTTACCGAAAAAATATGGCGCAGCCCGAAGATTCCATCTCAACAAACACCGGAGAATAGCAAAATGTATCGCGGAAGCAGGGAAATAGTGGAACGTGGACGTGTTGATTGGATTACGGTCGGCATGTACCTGCTTTTCGTTGTTTTGGGATGGCTGAGCGTTTACGCTGCGAGTTACGATCTGGAAAACGCCAAGAGTTTGTTCGATTTATCGGGTAGGGCGGGGATGCAGCTGGTTTGGATTGGAACATCGCTTGTTTTGGCATTTGCCTTAATGAAGATTGATGCCGGATTTTACGAAACCTACGCTTTTGTATTTTATCTTGCCGGCATCGCATTGCTTTTGCTCACCATAGCCATAGCGCCCAATATAAACGGTTCGCGATCGTGGTTGGTGTTAGGCCCCGTGCGGTTGCAACCTGCTGAGTTCATGAAATTTATCATTGCTCTGGCATTGGCGCGGGTATTTAACTCCTATGGGTTCAAACTCATGCAGCGTAAAAACCTGTTGTTGGTTGTGGGAATTATTCTGTTGCCGGTTGCGTTGGTTATTTTGCAAAGCGAAACCGGAACGGCGTTGGTATATCTGAGCTTATTGCTCATGCTCTTCAGAGAAGGTTTGCCGGGAGGTGTTCTTTTCGTGGGTGTTGCGGCAGTGGTGTATTTTGTGTTGGGGATCAAATTTTCCGATACCGAAATGGGGATGCTCACGTTGGGTGAATTTATCACGGTTATACTCATTATCATTTTTACTGCCGGAATGATATGGAACTACGTGAAACGGCGTGAGGTGTTTTCCCTTGTTGCGGGCCTTCCGGCGCTCGTTTTTCTGGGCGGTTTTCTTGCCGGCTTATTCGGTGTTGATGTTAACTGGGGGCTTACGGCGTTGGTTGCACTGGGGCTTGTTGCCCTCTACCTGCTTTATCTGGTGCTCCGTTACCGAAAAAAAACCTATTTATTTATTCTTGCTTTTGCCGTTGGTTCTTTTGTTTTTCTGGAATCGGTGCAATATGTATTCAACGATGTGCTGCAGCCGCACCAGCAAATGCGCATCAAGGTAACGCTGGGTATGGAAGAAGATTTACAGGGAGCCGGTTATCACGTGGGGCAATCGAAAATAGCCATCGGGTCGGGAGGCCTGGTGGGGAAAGGTTACCTGAATGGAACGCAAACCAAACTAAAATATGTTCCCGAACAGGATACGGATTTTATTTTCTGTACCATTGGTGAAGAGATGGGTTTTCTCGGTTCCACGGCTATCCTTTTGCTGTACCTTGTCTTTATTATTCGCCTTATTTCTTTGGCCGAAAGGCAAACTACCATATTCGGACGCGTGTACGGGTATGGAGTGATCAGTATTTTTATGTTTCACCTCATGGTGAACATTGGGATGGTTATCGGTATTATGCCGGTGATCGGCATTCCGTTGCCGTTCTTTAGTTACGGCGGTTCATCGTTGTGGGGGTTCACCATCTTACTTTTTATCTTTTTGCGAATAGACAAAGCGCGCAAAATCTAACCGATTCTCAGGAAAAAGTTGAGCGTACCCCGGTTAACACAACCAAAGCACGCTCGGATCAATTAGAACCCAATTTATTGATGGTCAAATTTGAAGTTTGTTGTCTATGTCTGATTTATAATATTGAGTAAGAAGTATTATCTCCATTTTCTTTCGTTACATTTTCGTTTGAATCGAAAATATTTTCCAGCTTATGTTGGATTTGTTCCATGAATTCCCGCAGTTGCGGCTCTTTTTCTTTGAGCACCTCGCGCATAGAGTCCATTGTTTCCATGCCTTTTTCCTGCATTGTGCCGAAAATATCGCGAAAATCTTCTCTGCGCTCGTCGCTCATACCCAAAACGTCGGCCATTTTATCGAAGGCTTTGTCCATTTCCTGCTGACGTTCAACGGCATCCACCGGACGATTTCCCCGTCTGCTCTGCGATTGTTGTCGCATTTCATCGGCCTTTTCTTTGCCGAGGATTTTTTCCAATTCCCGATCTTGTTTCTGCTGAAATTCGTCGCGATTTTTGCGTTCCTGTTCTCTCATCGTTTCGCGATCGGCGCGGTTTTTACGATAATAATTCTCCAAATCGGCCCGTTGCTTTTCGGTGAGGTTATATTTTTCAGCCATACGGCTTGCGTATTCTTTTGCGCTTAGTTCGCGGTTATTCTGCGAATCCATCAGTTCGTCATACTTTTCTTTGCCCAGTATTTTTTCGAGCTCACGGCTTCGTTGAGAGCGCAAAGCTTCTCTCTCATCCATCCTTTTTTCACGTTCTTTACGTGCATCCAATTGACTTTGTTTGTTTTCGGCCTGCATTTTATCGAAATACTTCAAAAGATCGGCCTTTTGCTTTTCCGTGAGGTCAATTTTTCGTTCAACCCGGTCCACCATGTCTTGCGCGGTTTTTTCACGGTTTGCATTCTGACGATTTTGCTGCGCAAAGGTCACCGATACAAAAAACACGGCGAGAATAAGAGTAATAATGGATTTTTTCATTTTCTCACATAAAAATATTTTCATTCAATTCCTTAGTATGACAAATGCACGAAAAAAAAGTTTAATTTTGCATGGTTATCAAATTATTAAAAAAATGAAAAAGACAGCATTAATTACCGGAGCTTCCAAAGGGATAGGGGTGGAGCTAGCCGGAATATTCGCGAAGAATGGCAATAACCTTGTGCTTGTGGCTCGTAGCGGTAGGGATTTGGAAATTATCAAGAAGGTTTTTGAAGAAAAACAGGATGTATCTGTAGAGATCATTGTAAAAGATCTGTCACAACCCAACGCAGCCAAAGAGGTTTATGATGAAGTGAAGAATAAGGGTATCGAAATAGATTATTTGGTGAACAATGCCGGATTCGGCGATTACGGCGAATTTACGGTTACCAATTGGGAGAGGTACCGCCGCATGATCGAGCTGAACGTTACAGCGTTGACAGAATTCTGCCACCTGTATCTGAAAGATTGGTCGGCGCGTGGTAGCGGAAAAATTTTGAATGTATCATCTACGTCCGCATTTCAGCCGGGACCAATGATGGCGGTCTATTTCGCAACAAAAGCATACGTGTTGCATCTTTCCGAAGCCATTGGTTACGAAGTAAAAGATAAAGGCATAACGGTTACAACGTTGTGTCCCGGCCCAACCGATACCAATTTTGGCAATGAGTCCAACATGCACGCAAGCGATTTGGTGAAAAATGTGCGCATTGCTTCTGCCAAACATGTTGCCGAACTGGGTTATAAAGCGATGATGAACGGGAAACCCGTAGTGATTGAAGGCGCTGCGAATAAAGTTATCGCCAATTCGGTACGTTTTGCGCCGCGGTCGCTCGTTACCAAGTTATCGGGTATGATCATGCGGAGATCATAATGTTTTAGATATTCACTGGCGTATTTTTTACCATCAATTTATAATTAATCAGTTAATTAAGGGATCAGACTACGTTAAAGTTTCTGTAAATAAAGCGTATTTTCTTGCGTCAATAATGTTTTTTTGTATCTTTCGGAAAAAGATACCGGAAGAGAGATGAAATACCTTATCGGCATTGTGTTACTGAGCCTGTTTACGGAAAAAATGCAGGCACAAGAACCGCAATGGTCTGCGGACAGTATTTCATTGTATTTCAAGGAAGTGAAAAAAACCACCTTCGATCACATCTATCTTTGGGGAAAAGACATTTACGGCCCTGTTATTTTGGTTGATACGGCTACAAGACAAGTATATGCAAATCAGCAGGATTCCATGAAAATCCTTACCAAAAACGGTGACATATACACCGGCATTCTGCCTCCGAATATCGGGTTTTCCAACACTTCGCTCGAATGGAGCGGAACCACTTGGGCTATGGTCACGCTGCCTTTGCCCGAAAATAAGTACGACCGCACCGATCTTATCGTGCATGAGCTGTTTCATAGCGCGCAACCGTCGCTGGGCTTTAATATCCCCGGAACCGATAACAATCATTTGGATCGCAAGGATGGGCGCGTTTACCTCAGACTCGAACTTGCAGCCCTTGAAAAAGCGTTGAAAGCACGCACGCTCCGAAGAGCGGAGGAACATCTGCAAAATGCCTTGGTTTTCAGGAAATACAGGCATTTGATCTATCGCGGATCGGAAACCACCGAAAACCGGTTGGAACTTTTGGAAGGGCTTGCCACCTACACCGGACAGATCATGAGCGGACGAAGCCGTGCGGAGTTAGAGCAGTATCTCATCCGGCGGCTCGAAAGTTTCAAGAAAAGCCCTACTTTTGTGCGCTCCTTCGCCTACGAAACAGTTCCCGTGTATGGTTTTTTCCTGTCCCGCAAAGACGATGACTGGAACCGCGACATAACCATGGACACTGACCTGACCGAATATTTTTCCGATGCTTTCGGCCTCTCCATGCGCATTGTGTTACATTCGTACGTGAATCAGGTAGCGGAAGAATACGACGGCGAGAAGATAACACGCGAAGAAACCGAACGCGGCATTAAAAATGAGTTGCGCCTGGAAGATTTCGAGGAAAAATTTTTCGATTTGCCGCATCTGGAGATCGCTCTCGAAAAAATGAATCTGGCTTTTGATCCGAAGAATCCAATCCCGTTGGACGACGATCAGGGAACTATTTATCCCACAGCCCGCATTACCGATAATTGGGGTATCCTTACCGTCACAAAAGGAGGTGTTCTGTTGGGTACTACATGGAAATGGGCAATTGTTTCCGAACCGTTGCAAATTGACGGTAGAACGGTTTCCGGCGATGGCTGGATACTTGAACTCAGCACGGGATATAGCGTTGAAAAAGATAAACGAGGCAACTATTCGATAGTAAAGGAAAAATAAGTATGGAACTAAACGATCACAACAAACAGGAACATCCGCCAATGCACACGGCAGAACATATTTTAAACCAAACGATGGTGCGGATGTTCGGTTGTCCGCGTTCACGCAATACGCACATTGAACGGAAAAAAAGCAAATGCGATTATTTCCTGGCCGAACCGCCCACCGATGAGCAGGTGCGCGCCATTGAAGAAGCAGTGAATGAAGTTATCGCCGGCGATCTTCCGGTAACGGAAGAATTTCTGCCGTTCCGCGAAGCGGCAGAAATTGTCGATTTGTCCAAATTACCCGACGATGTGTCGCAAACCCTGCGCATAGTGCGGGTGGGCGATTACGATGTTTGCGCCTGCATAGGCGCTCATGTGCGACGCACATCGGAAATAGGGCGGTTCGAGATAATCAGTCACGATTTTGCCGATGGCCGTTGGCGGGTGCGCTATAAACTGAGAGAGAACGGATGATTGTCGTGGTTAGCGTACGCTGAAAAAGGGATTTATCTGATGAAGAAGGTGTTACGTTTTGTCAGGAAGTTTATTCTCTGGTTTTTTATTCTTTCCGTAGGTGGAGTGATCATCTATCGGTTTGTACCCGTAGTTGCAACGCCGTTAATGGCGATAAGAGCCGTTCAATCCATCGCCGCAGGCGAAAAACCTCAGTTTTATCACCGTTGGGTAGCCTATGATGATATTTCGGATAACCTGAAACGTGCAGTCCTTGCTTCGGAAGACCAGCGTTTTTTCCAACATCACGGTTTCGATAAAGTGGAGATCGAAAAAGCGCTGGAGCAAAATAAAACGCGCAAGCGCCCTCGCGGAGCGAGCACCATTACGCAACAAACGGCTAAGAATGTTTTCCTTTGGCCGCAATCATCTTGGTTACGAAAAGGTTTTGAGGCATATTTCACGGTGCTTATCGAAGTGTTTTGGCCGAAGGAACGAATCTTGCACGTTTATCTTAATTCCATGGAAACAGGAAAGGGCATTTATGGGGCTGAAGCTGTTGCGAATCAGCATTTTTATACTTCGGCAAGCGAATTATCAGCGGCTCAATCGGCATTAATCGCGGCAACGCTGCCCAATCCAATCCGTTTTAATTCAGCGAAGCCTTCGGCATATATTTTGAAACGGCAGGCACAAATCTTAAGGCAGATGAGAAATGTAAGTTTGCAGAAATAACTTGCGTAAGTGCACGGAAAAGTTTTTATCTCAACACTTTTTCTTTCCTTATAATCAGTTTATTATAAACTTCTTCCGTTGTTTTTACAGGGATAAAAAGGCCGTTTTTGTCGAAAGGAATAAGCAGGGGCTCTATCGGTAAAAATTTCCATTCCTTGATTTCGATTTGTGCAACGCCTTGCCTGATAATATCGAGTTGTTTGGCAGCCGCGTAAGACAGATCAATGATGCGGTTTCTCACGTGCGGGCCACGGTCGGTTACTTTTACGATGACTTCCCTGTTGTTTAACGGATTCCGCACCACCAATAACGTGCCGAAAGGCAGTGTTTTGTGCGCGCACGTAAGGCTGTCGCGGTGATAGGGGATACCGCCGGAGGTTTTTCGGCCCTGAAATTTGTTGGAATAATAAGATGCTCTTCCTTTTTGTTGGGAAAAAGAAGATAAAATGCTTATAATTAGAATAATGGAAAAAGAAAATATCCTTTTCATAGTTCCTGTTATTGATTTTTCCATTGCAAATAAACGAAAAATTGAAATAAGTACCAAGAATGCAACTTTTTTTGTGTAGCAAAAAGAGGTAACTTTACATAATTTTAAATATATTTGATTCAAATAATTACAAATTAATCCGAAATATAAAATGGCTGAGAACAGAAGGGATTTTTTGAAAAAAATGGGACTGATCACGGTTATCGGAGCGACAGGCAGCGCATGTAACACGTTGAATAACCTTGTTTCAACCGAAACCAAACCGCACAAAATACCGTTGTGGAAGGGCTTCAATTTATTGAACAAATTCAATCCGCAGAATCAAAGTGCGTTCAATGAAAAAGATTTTGAAATAATTGCCGGATGGGGATTTAATTTCGTGCGATTGCCGCTTTCGTACTGGACGTGGAGCAGCGAAGATGATTGGTACTCCGTTAACGAAAAAGTATTGCAGGAAATAGATCAGGCTGTTGATTTCGGAAAACGCTATAACCTCCACGTTAACCTTAATTTTCACCGTCTTCCCGGTTACTGCATCAATAATCCCAAGCCGCCAACGAATCTTTTCGAAGACGAAGTTCCGTTGTTGGCAGCCGAGTTTCAATGGAAACAGTTTGCACAACGTTACAAGGGGATTTCGAGTAAGCTGCTAAGCTTTAATTTAATAAATGAAGCGCCTTCAGTCAGTGTTGAGAAATATGACAAAGTCGCGAGAAGATTGATCCGTGCAATTCGGAATGAAGACCCCGAAAGATTGATTTTTGTGGACGGAAAAGATGTGGGGCGCACCCCGTTGATGACGCTAACTGATGTTCCGAACATCGTGCAAAGCGGCCGTGGATACGATCCGATGCTTATTTCGCATTTTCGTGCCACTTGGCCAAACATGGAGCAACTGATGAGTTTCCCGGAAGATAAATTATCGTGGCCTTTAGTTGCCAATGGCAAAAGATACGACAGGCAAAGCATCTACGAATCTTCGGCAAAACCCTGGCAACCCTGGATTGCACAAGGTGGCAATGTGCATATCGGTGAAATGGGCTGCTACAATAAAACACCGCACGAAGTGGCGCTGGCATGGCTGGAAGATGTTTTCAGCGTTTTCAAAGAACAAGGTTGGGGTTGGTCGCTTTGGAACCTGCAAGGTGATTTCGGGGTGTTGAACAGCCGCCGAAAGGACGTGAAATATGAGAATTTCAAAGGCATGTTGCTCGACAGAAAAATGTTGGAATTGTTGAAAAGAAGTTGATAATTAGTATATTATCAAGTGTTGGTAAAAAATTTGAACCAAATTCTGAACTCAATTACCATCTCCCTTCAGTGGCTGTGTGAAAATTACAGGATAGGGACTATTTTTATATGTTATTAGACTTCTCACTCTGCTAAAAAGCGCCGTTTCCAATTATATGTTTTTGTAACTATATGATTTACAATTAATATAAATTTATCATTCTGTGTAAATAATGTTTTCAGTCCACCGCCTGAAAGGCGAGACATGTCCGCTGGCGAGCGGGTTTTTATAACCGTAATCCCGATGATAATCGGGAGCAGCTTATGGTAAACAACAACGCAGATATTTTCCGCCCGTAGTGGCGGTACTTATTTCGGGTTTAGTGCCGCCACTTCGGGCGAGGATTGTTGGGTGAGCCTTACCGCAGGCGAATAAATCGCCTACGGTTATGAAAATATCGCCCATTCGGGCGAAGGGCCAACAATGTCATTTCTCTTTATTTTAAATAAGATTCGATGGAATCTTGAAATGATAAATTGCTGCGTCGTTTTGATATTTACAAGGTCTGTAAAAGTCGTGGCAATTGATAAAAACCTTTTGGAAGCTTCACAAATAAAGCATATTAAACAAAAAGGAAAGCCACACATGACTTTCCTTAATAGTTGCGGAGAAAGGATTCGAACCAATGACCTTTGGGTTATGAGCCCAACGAGCTACCACTGCTCCACTCCGCGATGTATTTCCTTAATTGGAGTGCAAAGATAGTGTTTTTTATTGCAAATCCAAAATAATTGAAGAATCTTTTTCATTTATCTGTTAAAAACATTACTTTTGAGGTAAATTTTTCTGTTTATGACGGACAGCATCGTAATTATTCCCACGTACAACGAAAAAGAAAATATCGAAAGCATCATTCGGGCAGTTTTCGCATTGGAAAAAGAGTTCCATATCTTAGTCATTGACGACGGTTCTCCGGATGGCACTGCCGATATCGTGAAAAGACTGATCGCTTCGGAATTTTCCGACAGGTTGTTTATCGAAGAACGAAAAGGAAAGCTTGGCCTGGGTACAGCGTATATTTATGGATTCAAATGGGCGCTGATGCGGCCTTACGGATACATTTTCGAAATGGACGCAGATTTTTCCCACAACCCCGACGATTTATTGCGGTTGTATGCCGCTTGTGCCGATGAGGATTACGACATGTCCATCGGATCCCGTTACAGCACGGGTGTAAACGTTGTGAACTGGCCCATGGGACGTGTACTCATGTCTTATTTTGCTTCAAAATATGTGCAACTCGTTACCGGATTGCACATCAACGATACCACAGCCGGCTTTGTATGTTACAAGCGTAAAGTCCTCGAAACGATCAATTTAGACAAAATAAAATTCAAAGGCTACGGATTTCAGATCGAAATGAAATATACGGCTTACGCCCTCGGTTTTAAGATTAAAGAAGTTTCCGTGATCTTTATAAACAGGCAGTTAGGCGTCTCCAAAATGAATTCGGGCATCTTTGGCGAAGCATTTTTCGGAGTAATGGATTTGCGATGGCGCAATATGACGGGAAAAATAAAACCTGCACAACACAAAATTGCACAAACACAATGAAAATTATACACAAAGCAACGGTTGTTAACGACGGCGAGCGTTTTTTGGGTTCGGTGCTCGTTGAAGGAGAACGCATAACCCATGTGTTTCGCGATGAGGTTCCCGAAGAAATATTGCAACGCTGCAACGAGGTTATTGATGCCCGCGGCATGTTTCTGTTGCCGGGTGTTATTGATGATCAGGTGCATTTTCGCGATCCCGGCCTCACGCACAAAGGCGATATTTTTACCGAAAGCCGTGCGGCCGTAGCCGGAGGGGTAACATCGTACATGGAAATGCCCAACACCAATCCGCAAACCATTACGATAGACGCGTTGCATAAGAAATTTGAGGTTGCTGCGCAGAAATCGGCAGCAAATTATTCGTTCTATCTGGGCGCTACCAACGACAACATCGAAGAACTGTTGAAAGTTGATGCAAAGAACGTATGCGGGGTAAAGATTTTTATGGGGGCATCAACCGGAAACATGCTGGTGGACAACGAAAAATCGCTGCAACGCATTTTCGCCGAAGTGGATATGCTGATCGCCACACATTGTGAAAAAGAAGACATTATCCGCCGTAACGTTGAAACCTACAAAAAGCAATGCGGAGAAGATATCCCCATAAAATATCATCCGCTCATCCGGAGTGAAGAAGCCTGTTATCAATCATCCGCTCAAGCGGTTGAGCTGGCCGATAAATACGGATCGCGGCTGCACGTATTGCATTTGTCCACGGGGCGTGAGATGAGCCTGTTCAGCAACGCTACGCTCAAAGACAAAAAAATTACCGCCGAAGTGTGTGTGCATCATCTTTGGTTCACCGATGAAGATTACGAAAGCCTCGGTGCAAAAATAAAATGGAATCCGGCTATAAAAACGGCAAAAGACCGCGAGTCGCTACGCGACGCGTTAAAATCCGGTAAACTGGATGTTGTAGCCACCGATCATGCTCCGCATCTTTTGTCCGAAAAACAGGGCGGAGCCCTTAAAGCCGCATCGGGAGGGCCATTGGTGCAACATTCCCTGCAAATGATGTTGGAATTAACGCAGCAGGGTATTTACACGAAAGAATTTGTTGTAGAAAAAATGTGTCATGCACCGGCCAGGTTATTTCGCGTGAAAGGGCGGGGATTTATCCGCGAAGGATATTATGCCGATCTGGTGCTCGTGAATCCCAAACCTTATACCGTATCCACAGAAAATATACGCTACAAGTGCGGTTGGTCGCCATTGGAAGGAGAAACTTTCACGCACACCATCGAAAAAACGTTTGTAAACGGCAATCTGGTTTACGATGGCACTAACGTGATCGAGGGAGTGAACGGCGCCGCCCTCGAATTCGACAGATAAAATCTGTCAAAATGTCTTGGAATGTACGATTTTTACGAATCTTCATTATATCGTAACAATCATTTCTTATTTTTGCAACCGGTACGAACAAAAAACGTTTACACGTGAAATTTTTATTTACCGTTCAAGGGGAGGGAAGAGGCCATTTTACACAAGCGCTCTCACTGGCTTCCATTCTACGTAAGCATGGCCACGAAGTTGTGGCTGTACTTGTGGGCAAGAGTGAATCAAGGGAAATTCCGAATTTTTTCTCCGAAAAAATTAACGCGCCACTTTTCACATTTAGCAGCCCCAATTTTACTTCGTTTTACAAAAAAAAGAAACCGAATATAATGATGAGTGTCGTAAGCAATTTTGCACGGCCCTTGTTTTTTAAAGAAAGTATTCACTTTGTGAAAAGTAAAATTGAAGAGTATCAACCGGATACGGTAATCAATTTTTACGAAATGATCACCGGAATGGCGTTCGGGATGTATAAACTCGATGAAAAACTCAACGTGAAACACGTTTCTATAGCTCACCACTATGTCTTGCTTAACCCCAATTACAAAACCACGCCGGAGCAGGATGTAAAATATTATTTTCTGCGCACGCTCACCAAATGGACCTGTCAACGGGCCTCCAAGCTTTTGGCGTTGTCTTTCAGGGATATGCCGGGTTGCGAAGAGCGTAATCTGGTAACGGTTCCTCCGCTTTTGCGGCAGGAGGTATTCGGAATTGAGCCTACGAAAGGCAATTATATCCACGGTTATATGTTAAATCCGGGTTATTTTGATGAAATAAAGAAGTGGCACGACAAAAATCCCGATATTCCGTTGCGTTTCTTTTGGGATAAAAAAGAAGCCGGTGAAGTTACGGTTATAGATGATAATTTTGTGTTGCACCGGCTAAACGATAAATCGTTCCTGGAGAGCATGGCCGGATGTATGGCTTACTCCACCACTTCCGGTTTCGAATCGGTATGCGAAGCATTGTATTACCAAAAACCCATTTTGATGATACCGGTGCACGTGGAACAGGAGTTCAATGCTTACGATGCGGGATTATCGGGGGCGGGGATCACGAGTAAAAAGTTTAAACTGAATAAGCTGATAAAATTTATACCCGAGTATAACCCCGATAAGGATTTTCGGCGGTGGGTACAGCAGGCCGAGGAAATTTTTGTTCGTGAACTTTGCGAAGAAAAAACAAACCGCATCGGTAAAAAGAAAATCGGATTCGATATTTTGCTGAAAGCCAAATAAAAAATTATACCCGTGAAATCTGCCATATAGGCGAGCATCTGATGACGTTAAGATAAATTACATTATTTCTTTTTCCTTTCTTTGATA